>CAJCIJ010000023.1 GCA_903970315.1 Actinomycetota bacterium | reverse complement strand
CGAGCACCGGCACCGTCAAGTGCTGGGGCGACAACGAATTCGGTCAGCTCGGGGACGAAGCCGGCAGTGGCCCGGAACGCTGCCGTGCGTACTCCTGCAGCAGGAGCCCTGTAGAAGTCGAGGGCCTTCCCCACGAAGTCCCGTTTACGCACGGAGTCCCCGTCGCAGCCGCCAGCGGGCCCGTCTCCACGGTCCTCCCGGTCCCTGTCATCAGCGCCCTGAAGCAGAGCCACCCGAGCTGGCGCGAGGTCTCCAGGTCCGCTCAGATCAGCAAAAAGCACCCGGTGGGCAGCCCGGTGGGCACGACCTTCTCGTTCAGCCTCAACGAGGCGGCGCGCGTGAGCTTCACCTTCACCCGAACGATCGGCGGGCGCGCCGTCGCCGGGAAGTGTCGCGCGCAGAGCAAGCAGAACAGGACCCACCAGGCCTGCCGGCGCACCGTCGAGGCGGGCGCCCTGACGTTCTCCGGGCACGCTTTTGCCAACACGGTCGCCTTTTACGGTCTGGCCGCCGGTAAGAAGCTGGCCCCGGGCAGCTACACGCTGCTCGTCAGCGCAACAGCTGCGGGCAAGACCTCAAGGACCCAGACACTCCGGTTCACGATCCTCGGCCACCAGAGCGCCCGGTGAGCCACAACCCGGTCCCGCGCCCGGTGGCGCCGCCGCAGATGGTCTTCCACCGCGCATGGCGGTGGCGGCGAGGATCAACTAGCCAACTCTCAACGGAGGCAACGACATGACGCGACTCATGATTGTCATCGCAAGCACCCGTCCCGGGCGCGTCGGCCTGCCCGTGGGACTGTGGTTCGACGAGCGGGCGCGCGCCCACGGGGGTTTCGACGTCGATCTGGCCGACCTCGCCGAGATCAACCTGCCCTTCATGGACGAGCCGAATCATCCGCGTCTGCAGCAGTACACGAAGGAGCACACGATGCAGTGGAGCGCTCGCGTGGCGCAAGCCGAGGCGTTTGTGTTCGTGACCCCCGAGTACAACTACGGGCTGTGCGCCCCGCTGAAGAATGCAATCGACTTCCTCCACAACGAGTGGTTCTACAAGCCCTTCGGGTTCGTCTCCTATGGAGGAGTTTCAGCGGGGACACGGGCAGTGCAGATGACCAAACAGGTACTCAGCCCCCTGCGCATGTTCCCGACCTTTGAGGCCGTCTCGATTCCGTTCGTCACACAGTTCATCGACGACGAAGGCCAGGTCCAGGCCAATGAGGTGATGGATCAGGCAGCCGACGCCATGCTCGACGAGTTGGCACGCGTCAGCGACGCACTCGCGCCGCTACGCAGCGCCTGAGCGCCGCGGGCCTAGCAGTAGGAGCGCGCCAGCTCGACAAGCAGGCGCACGCCAAAGCCCGACGCCCCCTTGGGGGCGTAGCCGCGTCCCAGGTCCCATGCGGTGCCGGCGATGTCCAGGTGTACCCAGGGGACGTCGCCCACGAAGTTCGAAAGGAACGCCGCGCCCACGATCGTGCCCGCCTTGCGGTCTTCCGGGGCGTTGTTGAGGTCGCCGAACGTGCCCTTGACGAGGTCGTCGTACTCGCTGTGCAGGGGCAGGCGCCAGGTGATCTCGCCCGTCTGCTCGGCTGCTGCGCCCACCCGCGCCGCCCACTCGTCGTCGTTTGACATCAGACCCGCGTGGGTGGAGCCAAGCGCGATGATCACTGCGCCCGTCAGCGTCGCCAGATCGACGATCCGCTGCGCCCCCAGGGAGACCGCGTGAGCGAGGCAGTCGGCGAGCACCATGCGACCCTCGGCATCGGTGTTGTTGACTTCGATCGTCTTGCCATTTGACGCCGTCACGATGTCGCCGGGCTTCACCGCACGGCCGCTGGGCAGGTTCTCGGTGGCGCCCACCACGGCGATCACCTCGATGGGCAGTCCCAGGCGCGCGATCGCGGTCGTGGCCTCGATCACGGCTGCCCCCCCGGACATGTCGAACTTCATCTCCCACATCTTGGCCCCGGGCTTGAGCGAGATGCCACCGCTGTCGAAGGTCACAGCCTTGCCCACCAGCCCAAGGACCGGGGGAGGCGTCGCGCCCGCAGTGCCAGCAGCGGTGGGCTTGTAGTGCATGGTGATCAGCGCCGGCTCCTGCTCGGATCCCTGGGCGACAGCCGCAAAGGCCCCCATGGAGCGCGCGATCAGCCCCGCGCGCGCCTCGACCTCGACCGTGAGCGTGTCGATGTCGGCAGCCAGGCTCACCGCATAGTCGGCCAGGGCGGTCGGCGTGAGGTCGTTGCCCGGGCGGTTCTGCAGGTCCCTGGCTGCGTTGACCGCTGCCGCCACCAGTGCCGCCGCCGACACCACGTCAGCAAGCGCGCCCTCGTCGATGCCCGACTCCGGGCCGGCGCCCACAACGAGCGCCTCCAGGTGGCGCGGGCCCTCGGCTTGGCCGGCCCCATCGCCGTCGCCTCCGTCGCCTCCCGCCCCCGCTGACTTGAAACGGTCAAAGCGGTAGTCGGCGAGCACTGTTCCCTCCACCAGCGCCCCCGCCAGTGCCAGCGGGTCGGCGGCCTCAGAGGAGGTCGGCAGCTGCCAGGCGAGAGTCGCGGTTGACAGCTCAAGTGCGCGGCCGTGGGCGGCTGCTGCGGCGACGCGCACTTTCTCGGCGCTCAGCTCGCTTGGTGCGCCCAGACCCACGAGGATCCAGCGCTTGCCCTGCGCGTGCGTGACCGCCAGCGACTTGAACGCCGGTTTGGCCTCGCCGCTGCTCAGCAGCTCCTCGCACTCCTGCGGCGCGCCCACCGGCAGCCCCATTCCGTCGATGAGCCCCACGGCGACTGTGTCGGCATCCGTGGACTGGATGGGTGCTATGGCGCTGGAAACCAGCACGAAGCGGGCCAAGATACTCGCATCGCTAGGATGCCGTCTGCTCCCTGTCGCGCCAGCCCCTCCGGCGCTCCGCCCTCGGGAGCCATCGAAGTCTGTGAGGACACCCAACCCAGGCGATCAGGAGACGGCCACTATCGTGAGATTGACATGCCAAAGACCGTAATTCTTTCGACAGCCAGGACCCCCGTCGGCAAGATGGGTGGGGCCCTGTCCACGCTTGACGCCACCGACCTTGGCGGCGTCGCCATCAAGGAGGCCCTGGAGCGCTCCGGCGTTGACGGTGCCCAGGTCGGGCACGTGGTGATGGGCCAGGTGCTGCAGGCCGGCCAGGGTCAGATCCCCTCGCGCCAGGCCCAGATCAAGGGCGACATTCCCAAGGAGGTCTCAAGCGAGACCGTCAACAAGGTCTGCGCCTCCGGTATGCGCGCGACCGTGATGATCGACAACGCCATCCGCGCCGGCGACCTGCACGTGGGTGTGGCCGGCGGAATGGAGTCCATGTCAAAGGCTCCCTACCTGCTCCCCAACGCTCGCTTTGGCTACCGCATGGGCGACGCCAAGATGCTTGACGCAATGATGCACGACGGGCTCACCAACCCCTTCTCGGGCCGTCCCATGATCGACGAGGCCACCGAGGTCGGCGACGAGCTTGAGATGACCCGCGCAGACCTCGATCGCTGGGCGCTGCGCTCCCACGAGCTCGCCATTGCCGCCATCGACGACGGGCGCATGGCCGAGGAGATCGCCCCTGTCACGGTGCCTCCGGCAAAGCGCGGCAAGGAGCCCACGCTGGTGGAGACCGACGAGGGGCCGCGGCGCGACACCTCGCTTGAGAAACTCGCCTCGCTGCCCGGGGTGGTTGGCAAGGAAGGCTCGCACACCGCCGGCAACTCTCCCGGGGTCAACGACGGCGCCGGCGCCCTGGTGCTCGCCTCCGAGGACTGGGCCAAGGGCGAGAGCAAAGAGGTGCTCGCTGAGATCCTGGCCCACGCCCAGAGCGCCAACGATTTCGCCTACCTGGCCACAACGCCCGCCAGCGCCGCCACCAAGGCCCTCGCCAAGGCCGGTCTGGAGGTCTCAGACATCGACGTCTGGGAGATCAACGAGGCATTTGCCTCCGTCACCGTCAACTCGATCCGCGTGCTTGGGCTCGACGAGGACAAGGTCAACGTCAACGGCGGCGCAATCGCCCTGGGACACCCCATCGGCGCCTCCGGCGCGCGCATCATCGGCTCGCTCGTGCTTGAGCTTCGCCGTCGCGGCGGCGGGCTGGGGTGTGCCGCCATCTGCTCCGGCGGCGGCCAGGGCGACGCGCTGATCGTGCGCGTCTGAGCGACTTGAGCAGAGCCCTGCGGTGCCCGCCGAGGAGACCCTGACAGTGCCCGCCGACCACGACGAGTCAAAGATCCGCGTCGTCGTGGCCAAGCCCGGCCTCGACGGTCACGACCGCGGCGCCAAGATCATCGCCCGTGCGCTGCGCGACGCCGGCATGGAGGTGATCTACACGGGCCTTCACCAGACGCCCGAACAGATCGTCGACACGGTCATTCAGGAGGACGCCGACGCCGTCGGGCTCTCGATTCTCTCCGGTGCCCACATGACGCTGGTACCCCGGGTCATGGAGCTTTTGCGCGAGCAGGGGGTCGACGACGTGGTGATCACCGTCGGCGGCACCATCCCCGCCGACGACATCCCCGAGCTACGCAAGCTGGGGGTCGCCGAAGTGTTCACCCCCGGGTCGCCCACACAGGCGATCGTGGACTTCATCCGCGAGTCCGTACACCCGGCCACCTGACCGGGCGTCCGGACCGGACCGAGTGATCCGGCCACCGCACGGCGCAAACCTGACCCGGCCACCTGACCGGGCGAGCTCTCAGGCGTCGGGGTCGTCCGGATCCTCGGCGGCCGGCTCGTCGAAGTCGTGCTCGTCGAAGTCGAAGTCGAAGTCGTCGTCGGAGGCCCCTTTGGCGTCTGCGCGCGCATCGCTGGCGCGTTTGCGCAGCCACTCGGCCAGCTGCTGGCCGGTCTCGGCGACAGACTGGCCCGTCTCCACGAAGGCCGCGCGGAAGCGCTCGGTGTAGTGGTCCACGGCGTCTGAAGCCTCCGCCAGCGGCTCCACAGGCTCGTCCCGGCGCATGTACTCACCGGAGATGATGCGGTCGTAGTCGCCGCCCCGAACCCACTCCATGAGCTCGTGGATTCGACGCACCGGCATGGGGTGCGTGGCGCCCATGTCCATCAGCAGGCGTGACAGCCGTGCAAGTCCGCGGCTGCCCTCGCGGTATTCCTGGCCCTGGCGCATGAACGCGTCGAGGTTCAGGCGCGATGCCTCGGCGCCCGCCGCTATGACCATCAGCGTCCTGCACACCGACATCGGGTCGCGCGTGACCAGGGCTGCCGCGCGATCGCATGTGAGCTCGCCGGCACGCGACCACTCCAACAGCACCGGAGCGATGGGGAGCAGCCCAAACGGCAGAGGAGCGCTGCGCAGCAGCTGCGTCAGGATCAGGAGCGCCGTGCGGTAGAGGTTGTGGTCCGAGAGCGTGTGCGCCGCCTCATGGGCGAATACCGCGCGCAGCTGGGCGCTGTCCAGGAGCCCAATCATGCTCGACTGCACGACCACAATTGGCTTGCCTGCGCCGATCGTCATCGCGTTGGCGAACGGGTGCTGCGCCAGGTAGAGGTCCGGCACAGGTTCTACGTCCAGCGTGCGGTAGGCGCGCCCGTGCTCGGCGAACACCTCCGGCAACTGGTCTTCACCCAGCTTGACCGACGACCCCAGGTAGCTTGCGCGAAGCGCGCGCTCATAGCCCAGTTCGCTGATCTTGCGCACGACTGTGTCCAGGTGCGGGATCGCCGCCAGAGCTGCAGTCGCCGCGCGGTCGGCCGGATGCTCGTAGGCCTTCGGCGAGATGCCCTCCAGGCGGTAGCTCTCGGCGGGGAGCATGGCCATCGGCCAATCGTTGCAGAGATGGGCCTCGGCGACCGCGCCCGAACGTGTTGGGCGACCGCGCCCGACCGTCTTGGCCGACCACCTTGGCTGTAGCCAAACCGGTCCGCAAACAGTGGGCAAAGCGGTCGGCGAACGCTTGTTACTCGGCAAACAAGTAGGATGCGCTTCCGCACCGGACATACGCACCGCCAGTTGCCAGGCCCATCATGTGCTGGTACCTGGGGCGCCCGGGGTGCGGCGGTTTCCAGATCCCCGGGATTCGTACGCCGGGCGAAGCACAACAAAACCTCAAGGAGCTTGCAGCAGATGAAGATATGCGTGTTGGTCAAGGAGGTCCCCGACGCGGCCGTTGAAAAGCGGATCGACCCGTCCACGGGCCGGATGGACCGAAGCGGCGAGAAGAACCTCAACCCCTACGACACGCACGCGATCGAGGCAGCGATGCAGATCCGCGAGGGTGGCACCGAGGTCGAGGACATTGTCGCCGTCACCATGGGCCCCGACAGCGCCGTGCGTGCGCTGCACAAGGCGGTCTCGCTGGGCGCCGACCGATCGGTGCACCTCGACGACCCCTCGCTCGCCGGCTCCGACGTGGCCGCCACCGGCTACGCACTGGCCAAGGCCCTGGAGCGCGAGGCGCCCGATCTGGTGCTGCTGGGCCAGCAGTCCGACGACGGCGAGTGCTACACCATCGGCGCCGTTGTCGCCGAGCATCTGGCGATGCCCTCGCTGACCCAGGTCATCAAGATGGACGTCGCCGACGGCGCCCTGCGCTGCGAGCGCCAGGCCGAGTACGGGTACGACACCGTGCAGGTGACGCTGCCCGCGGTGATCTCAGTAGGC
>CAJCIJ010000022.1 GCA_903970315.1 Actinomycetota bacterium | reverse complement strand
AGCCGCCGGCGCCGCCTGAGGCCACCTCCCCGCCCCAGCCCGTGGCCCCGCCGGAACCGGTCGCCCCCCTTGAGGCAACTGCCCCGCCTGAGCCCGCCACGCCGGCTGAGCCCACGACCACGCCGCCGCCTGCCCCGGGCGACCTGGAACCGCCCACCCCGGTAAAGGGTGTGGCACCGGCAAAGCCGGCCGTCAAAGCGCCGCCGCCCGTGGCGCCTTCACCGCCAACGCCACCTCCGCCTCCGCCAATGCTCCCGGCGCCCGAGCCGCCGCGGGAAGGCCGGTCCATGTTGGTGCGGTTCCTGTTGGGCGCGGCCGTGGTCGTGCTGGTCTCCGGCGCGGGCACCGCGGTGCTGGCGCTCGGCGAGGTCAGCCAGATCGTCAAGGAGCTCAACCAGACCAAGGCGGTGCTGCTCCCCGCCAACACGCTCGCGCCCACCACCCCGGGCGGCCCGGAGACACTGCTCTTCGTCGGCAACGACGAACGGCCGCCCCCAAAGGACAACCCATACGGCGCCGTGGCACCGCACTCCAACGAGATGCTCCTGGTGCGCATCGATCCCAGCCAGCCCACCATCTCGATGCTGTCGATCCCGCGCGAGCTTCAGGTCACCTTCACGGCGCCCAACGGCGAAGTGATCACCAACCGGATCAATTCGGCCTACACCTTCGGCTACGAGGAGGGCGGAGGTGTGTCCGGAGGCGTGAAGCTGATGCTCAACACGATCAAGCGCGTCCTGGGCGTCACCGTCAACCACGTCTTCATCACCAACTTCCCCAAGTTCAAGCGCGCGGTGAACGAACTGGGATGCACCTACATGATGGTCGACAGGCGCTACTACCACCACAACGAACCCGACGGCGAACAGTACTTTGAAATCAACCTGCAGCCCGGCTACCAGCGGATGTGCGGCGAAGAAGCGCTTCAGTACGTCGCCAACCGCCACGAAGACACTTCGCTCATCCGCGACGCCCGCGACCAGCGGTTCCTGTTTGCGATCAAGGGCGAGTACGGTCCCCTGGCACTTGAACAGCGCGACAGGTTCGAGCGGATCTTCGGCAGGGCGGTCCAGACCGACAAGAGCCTGCACAGCTCAGATCAGGTCCTACAGCTGCTGGAGCTGCTTGCCGAATCGGCCAACAAACCCGTGCGCCAGGTTCCGTTCCACGCGACGCTGTTCTCGAACTACGACACCGCTTCAGAACAGCAGATCGAAGAGTCCGTTCACTCTTTTGAGACGGGAACATCTGCGATCCCCCGCAGGGCACTGGACCACGTCGTGCACAGCAGCGCCGCGCACACCCGCCGGCTGTCGCATGCCGCGCGGCTGAGTCTGGCGCCGACGCCTGCCTCGGCGCTCGAACGGGCCCGCGAAATCTCGCCCCAGCTGCCCTTCGCGGTGGAGGTGCCCCGGTACCAGCTCACCAATGCCGAAGCCGGGCCCGACATCGTGCGGCGCTACTCGATTCTGGGCTTTCGCGGCCACCGTTATCCCGCCTATGTGGTCGTCGTGGATCGCGGGACGCTGGGCGAATTCTATGACGTGGAGGGCACCAGCTGGGCCGATCCGCCCGTGCTCGCCAATCCCAGCGCTCAGATCCATTCGGGCTCGCGTACCTACGGCCTCTTCTACGACGGCGAACACGTCAAGACGATCGCCTGGCATGAAGGCGAAGCGGTCTATTGGATCGAAAACACGCTGACCAACGGCATCTCCCCGGAAGACATGGTGGCGCTGGCAAACCAGACGCATCCTGTCTCCGAACACATCGGTCGGGCCACAGGCCTGCACAACGGCCACCTGCACGTCAAGGGCTTCGTGCTCCCGCCCCGCGCCAATGCCACAGGACTGAAAGAAGAGATCGGCGCCGCGGCTGCGTTTGTGGTGGCGATCGTGCTCGCAGTGCTCGCGTTCCTGCTCCTGCGCCGGCGGCGCGAGCTTGCGCTGCTGCGTGAGCAGGTCGGCGTTGCGCTTGCCGTCGAGGCTCAGTTCCGGGTCAGCCGCTGACGGGCGCCGCCGCAGGGCGGTAGCGCCGGACAAGTTCGCTGGGAGTCGCCGGTAGCATCAGCAGGAGATCGTGGCAACGGAGTCGCACAGCGAGCGTCCCACGGACGTCCTGGTCGTGGGCGGGGGCATCATCGGGCTGGCGGTGGCCTGGCGCGCCCGCCAGCGCGGTCTGTCGGTGTGTCTGATCGAGCGTCACGCAATCGGCGCTGGCGCGTCGCGCGTGGCTGCCGGGATGCTCGCGCCGGTCTCGGAGGTGGAGTTCGATCAGGCACGGCGCAAGACGCTTGCCCTGGCGTTGAGCTCGGCGGACATGTGGCCATCCTTTGCAGCCGAGCTCGCCGAACTGGCAGGCGTCGACGTCGGCCTGAGGCGCGCGGGCACGTTGATGGTGGCCCGCGATGCCGACGAGGCCCGGGAGCTGGAGCGCCAGCTTGCCTTCCGTCAGTCACTGGATGTCGCCGTGTCGCGCCTGCTGCCCTCGCAGGCGCGCGAGCGCGAGCCGGCGCTTGCGCCCAACGTCCGTCTGGCGCTGCTTGCCGACGGCGATCACAGCGTCGATCCCGTGCTGGCCGTGCATGCACTCCTGGTCGCGTGCCGGCGATCCGGCGTGGAGGTGGTCGAGCACGCCGGCGACGTTGCCGTGGCAGTCGATGCCGAAGGCGGGCGCGTGGAGGGGGTGCGGCTGGCCGACGGGAGTCTGCGAGCGGCCGGCCAGGTCGTGGTCGCGATGGGGGCATGGAGCGCCCTGCTGGACGGGCTACCCGAGAGCCTGCGCGTGCCCGTACGGCCGGTCAAGGGGCAGATCCTGCGTCTGCGCGACCCGGCGGGACCGGGCCTTCTCAACGGTGCCGTCAGAGGTGCCGGCGTGTACATAGTGCCCCGCAACGACGGCCGCTATGTGGTCGGCGCCAGCATGGAAGAGCGTGGATTTGACCTGGCTGCGACTGCGGGGGTGGTCCATGAGCTGCTCCGCCACGCACGCGACCTGGTCCCCGGGATCTCGGAGTTCCAGTTGGAGGAGGTGTGCGTGGGGCTTCGGCCGGGCACGCCCGACAACGCCCCCCTCATCGGCGCCTCAGAGCTGCAGGGCCTGGTGTGGGCTTGCGGGCACTACCGCAATGGCATCCTGCTGTCCCCTTTGACCGCCGCGCTCACCGCGGGCGTGCTGACCGGCGATCCTGGCGATCCTCTGTTGGCGCTGTGTGACCCCGCGCGCTTCCACGGCCCGGACGCCGATGCCGGACTCGCCCTGGAGCGGCAGCTGACGGGTTCGCGGGGATGATCCGTGTCAACGGACAGGCCGGCGGCGCTAACGCCGGGGAATCGGTGAGCGCGCTGCTGGCACGACTGCGCGTCGCGGCCGACAGCCGCGGTGTGGCGGTGGCCGTGGACGGCGAGGTGGTGCCGCGTTCGGCCTGGGACAGCTTCATCCTCAGCGAGACCGCTTCGGTGGAGGTCCTGGGCGCCATGCAGGGCGGGTGATGGGTGTGGGCTCCCCCGACGGTGCCGACGCGCTGACGATCGCCGGCCGGCCGATGCGTTCACGGTTGATCGTCGGCACGGGGGGCTTCCCCTCGCTCCAGGTGCTTGCCGACGCGCTCGCCGCCAGCGGCAGCGAGCTTGCCACGGTGGCCCTGCGACGGATCGACCCGGCAGCCGAGGGCTCGCTGACGGACGTGCTCCAGCAGGCCGGCGTGTCGCTTTTACCGAACACCGCCGGCTGCCACACGGCCCGCGATGCCGTTCTCACGGCCCGGCTGGCGCGCGAGGCGTTTGACACCGACTGGATCAAGCTCGAGGTGATCGGCGATCAGGACACCCTGCTGCCGGACGCCGCCGAGCTGCTGCTTGCCGCCGAGGAGCTTGTGGCAGACGGTTTCGTGGTCCTGCCCTACACCACCGACGACCCCGTTCTTGCGCGCCGCCTGGAGGACATCGGTTGCGCGGCGGTGATGCCCCTGGGGTCACCAATAGGAAGTGGCATGGGCATTCGCAACCCCTACAACATCGCGCTCGTGCGCGAGGCCGTTGCAATCCCGGTGGTGCTCGACGCCGGGGTCGGCACGGCCTCCGACGCGGCGCTGGCAATGGAGCTGGGTTGCGACGGCGTGATGAGCGCATCTGCGATCGCGCGTGCCCAGGACCCGGTGGCGATGGCCACCGCGATGCGCCTGGCGGTCCAGTCCGGCCGGCTGGCGGTAGGAGCGGGGCGCATCCCGCGGCGCACCTACGCCTCGCCCTCGACTCCGGACGAGGGGCTGGCAGAGTTCGGCTGACGGCAGACCGCCTGGCCTACACTGGACCGCCTCGTGCCCACACAGCACTTTCTTACGGGCGCCGAGCTTGACGCTGCCACGCTGGCACGCCTGCTCGATCGCGCCGACGATTTCAAGCGAGACCCCCTGGGGTCGCGCGTGCTGGCGGGCGCCACGGTGGCGCTCATCTTCGAGCGCCCCTCCACGCGCACGCGCCTGTCGTTTGAGGCGGGCGTGCACGAGCTGGGAGGCCATCCCGCGATCCTGCGCCCCGACGACCTGCAGCTTGCGCGCGGTGAGTCGCTGCGCGACACCGCGCTTGTGCTGTCGCGCCACATGGCCGCCGTGGGGCTGCGCACTGGCTCTGAGGCCACGCTCCGAGGCCTGGCCGAGTACGCCGAAGTCCCCGTGATCAACACGCTCAGCCCGCTGCACCACCCCTGCCAGGCGCTTGCCGATCTGATGACCCTGCGGGAGGCCTATGGCGAGCTTGCAGGGTTGACCCTTGCCTATGTCGGCGACTCCACCAACGTCACGCGCTCACTGGCGGTGCTTGCCGGGACCGCGGGCATGCACCTGGCCGTGGCCTCGCCGGCGGGGTACACGTTGGCCGACGCCGGCGCGCGCGAGCGTGACCCGTCGGCGTGGCATGGGGCACAGGCGCCGTGGCCGCCCGGCGACCCGGAGAGTGCGCAGTGGTTGAGCCTGCACACCGATCCCGCCGATGCCGTTGCGGGCGCACACGCCGTCTACACCGACGTTTGGGTGAGCATGGGCGACGAGGCCAGCGCGCCGGCCCGTCGCTCCGCGCTTGCGCCGTACCGGATCGACGACGCCATGCTCGATGCAGCGGCGCCGGGCGCCTTTGCGTTGCACTGCCTGCCGGCACACCCTGGCGAGGAGATCACCTCGGA
>CAJCIJ010000021.1 GCA_903970315.1 Actinomycetota bacterium | reverse complement strand
GGGGGCCAAGGTCATCGCGTCGCACCCCATCTACTACTTCCAGGGCCTGATGAACCCCTTCATCATCTTCCTGGCGATCCCCGCACTGACGGCGTGCGCGGCGATTTGGTGGCGCACCGGTGACAGGCTGGCGCTGCTTGCGGTGGCCTGGTTTGCAGGCACGTGGCTGCCGTCGGTTTTTGAGAGCTACGCGCTGCAGCGCGTCAACTACCTCTACTACATGGTGATCGTGATGCCGGCCATCTACGTGGCGCTGGCGCGGGTGTTCGGCGACAAGCGTGTGCCTCGGGCGGTGGTGGTGGGCTGGGTCATCATGCTCGTGTTCGGTTTCGCCGACCTCTATCCGATCCGCCACCTGCTCTGACCCCGCCTACGGCGCCGGCCCAGCGCTCTGTCGCACCGGCCCAGCGCCGTGTCGCACCGGCGCCCTTGTCGCCGAGCGCCGTGTCGCGCCTCAGGCCGCAGGCGGGCGGCGGCCGAACGTGACCTTGGTCACGGCCGACAGTGGCGACTGGCTGGCAAGCGCGGGCTTGAAGGCCACGTGCACAGAGGCGGTCACGTGGCCCTTGGCGCGCAGCGTTCGCGCCGCCTGCGCCGAGACGCCAACAGTCACCGTGACCCTGCCGGCGCCTTTGGCGCGCTTGCTCTCCGGAGTCACGCCGGTGCCGGCGATCGTTACCCGGCCGCTGCCGGGAACGGCGACGGTGACGGAAGCCGTGGCGCCGTGGACCCGCACCAGCGGGGAGAACAGGCTGGCAGCGCTGACTGCGCTCTTGCCACTGCATCCCGACACCGCGACATCCGCGGGGCGCTCGGTGGTGGCGCCGTCCTGGGCTATGAACGTCGTGGGGATGGCCAGTGCCAGCGGTACCTGACGCCGGGTCGTGTGCAGCACGCTCGTCAGCACGCCGTGATCGAGCACCAGTTCACGACTGTGGGCGGTGACAGCGCGGGTGCACAGGCTGGCGTTGGCGGCCAAGAGCGCGTTTGGCCCCAGCGGGAGGCCCGCCGTGAAGCTGGTGAAGGGTGCGTCGGGCAGGCTCGCGAACGTGACGCTCGTGATTCCCTGCTTGATCGCTGTGTGGCCAACCTCGATCAGGCGCACGCCGTCGCCTTCCAGCACAAAGTCCAGGTCCGGGAACGCCCCGCCGTGCGACACCAGGTATCCGGCGCCGGTCAATGTCCCCGGCAGCAGCGGTGTGGTCAGCGTCCCTGTCGCCACCTGCGACGCTTCCGGGCACCCTGCGGGATCGGCTGCAAACTGTGCGCCCGTGCACGCCCGTTGCAGCTGCGCCAGGCGTGCCACCAGCTGCGATGGCAGCGTCAGGATGACCTCCTTGAGGTTGGCCTGACCGGGCACGGGGTCGAGGTTGACGATCAGGCTGGCGCCGGCAGCGCGCGAGGTCGGCGTGGCGCTGGTCGCCGATATGTGTGGCGAGAACGCCAGCGCGCCGCAGTGCGCGACCGCAAACCCCGTCACGGGCGCAGCTGTGGCGGTGACTGGCGAAAGCGCGCTCACGACGCCGCCGAGTGAGCTTTCGGTCTCCAGCGGCTGGCAGCTTGTCGGGTTGACCACAAATCCCGGCCGCTGCAGTGAGATGTTGACAGCCCGCAGGCGGACGGGTACGCCTCCCACGACCGTGGGCAGGCCGGAGAATTCGGTGGTGTGACCGCCGGCGATTGCGTAGGACTTCACCGCGGCGATGCTCACGCGCGCGGTGTATGGATCAAGTGAGATCGTGGCGCGCGCGACGACCGTGCCCAGCCGGAACTGGCCGACGTGTTCGGCGTTGACCACCATCGCAAGGCCGTAGGGGGCGCCGTCGTAGGCGCCGGTCAGGTACACGGCCCCCGGCGATTCCGAGGTCGCCGGCACCGCCAGTGGGTTGGGTCCGGACCCGACGGTGGTGCCCACGGTGCCTACGAGGCTGGCCAAGGGGCATTGCCCGGCATTGGCTTGGGCTTCTGGGCAGAGCGTGGGCACCGATGCGATGTCGCCCAGCAGTCCCTCCGGCAAGGTGGTGGTCAGCTGCGACAGGTACGGCTGCCCCTGTTCACGGGAAAAACCGATCGAGAAGCTGGTGGGGGCACCGGCCTGGAGGTAGTGGTCCTGGGTGCTCTGGCTGGGGGTGAACGGGAGCGTGGGCTGGCATCCGGTGACAGTCAGCGACGCCATGGCGCCCGGCGAGCTGACACCCCCGAAGGGCGTGAACACCCCTTCGGACTCCGCTCGGCCGCACGCCAGGGGATTTGCCAGCAACGCTTCCGGCCCGCCATCGAGGCGGATCGTGGCCGCCGAGAATGGGATCTGTGGAGTCTGCACTGTGGCTCGCAGACGTCCCGAGGTGGCGTTGGCAGAGATGTCTCCCACGAGGCGAACCCCGACTCCCGCCCGAGTGGCTTCCGCTGCGAGCAGGATCCGGTACTCCTGGCCGGATTCCGGGCTCTGGCTCAGTGGAGACCCAAGGTAGACGGTGCCCGTGAGCGGTTCGGCGAGGTCCGGGCTGTCGACCTGGAAGGAGCCGATTTTCGACCGCTGGCCACACCTGATCGGTGCCGCGGCGCCTTCGGTTTCGGCAACCACGGCCGGTTCGGCCCCCGGCGCCGGCTCGCTGATCCCGAATTCGCTGTCCGAGCAGGTCGCGACGGCGTCGGCGGCCGCTGGGTTGATGGTCAGCCCTTCCGGAAGCGCGACCGTGATCTGCTTGGCTGCGGCGGTTGCGAGTTCGGTCGGTTGCGGCTGTTGGGGCACTGCCAGCGACACCGTCAGCCCGTCAGGAGCGTCGGACTGAGTTTCGGCTCCTGCCGCGGCTGGCCCGGGCGTGGTCGTGAACGTGGGCGCGAACGGAGCCCGCAGGCAATCGGTGACGCCCGTGGAAGTCGGCTGGGACAGTTCTGAGACTTCGCCCGTGTACGACGTCGCCCGCACGTGCCAGACCATCGAGCTTGCGCATTCGCTGGGCATCTGGATAAAGCCGCCATGGGTGTGGCTGTCGAATCGCCATGTCAGGCCGCGGATGTCGGTGGTGGGAATGCCAGTCGCTTCGATGTACCCATGTAAGTCACCCGTCGCCGTGGGCACGCCTGCTTCCTGATGCCAGCTCAGGTGTCCGTACCCGATGACGTTTTCACCGATGACGCCCTTCGTGAAGAAGCCGAGCTCCACGGGCGTACCTCCCGGTGGGCTGATGTTGTAGATCTGGACTGGTACAGGCGTGAGAAAGCTCGGACCCAGCACCTCAAGCTC
>CAJCIJ010000020.1 GCA_903970315.1 Actinomycetota bacterium | reverse complement strand
ACCTACTGCGGCACGATCGCCTATGAGATCGAGCACATCGCCTCACACCGCCAGCGCGTCTGGCTGCGTGAGCAGATCGAGTCCGGCGCCCACCGCCAGCCGCTGACAGCCGACGAATCCAAGCACCTGCTCAAACGCCTGATCAAGGTCGATGCGCTGGAGCGCTTCATGCACAAGGCCTACCTGGGCCAGCACCAGTTCTCGATCGAGGGCCTGGACCTGACGGTGCCCATCATCGACCGGCTCATCCAGCTGTCGGCAGGGGCGGGAGCCCGCAGGGTCGTGGTGGGGATGGCCCACCGCGGCCGCCTGAACGTGCTCGCGCACAACGTTGGCCGCCCCTACGACACGATCTTTGCCGAGTTTGAGGGCGCCTCGGGGCTTGAGGCGGACACGCTTGAGGCCGTCACCACGATTCCCCAGGGAGGCACGGGCGACGTCAAGTACCACCATGGCACCCGTGGCCAGTACAAGCTGGCCGACGGCAAGACCATCGAGGTGGACCTTGAGTCAAACCCCAGCCACCTGGAGGCCGTGGCGCCGGTGGTGGTCGGCGCCACTCGCGCGGCGCAAACGCTGCGCGACGGGGCCCACGCGGTTCAGGACCCAACCGCGGCGGTGCCCATCATCATCCACGGCGACGCATCCTTCCCCGGCCAGGGCGTGGTCGCCGAAACCCTGAACCTCCAGGGCTTGGACGGCTACTCGGTCGGGGGCTCAATCCACATCATCATGAACAACCAGGTGGGGTTCACCACCGACCCCGACGACGGCCGCTCGACGCGCTGGGCGTCAGACCTTGCCAAGGGGTTCGACGTCCCCATCATCCACGTCAACGCCGACGACCCTCCCGCGTGCGTCAGCGCCGTGCGGTTGGCGTTCGCGTTTCGCCAGCAGTTCGGCCACGACGTGCTGATCGACCTGATCGGCTACCGCCGCTACGGCCATAACGAGTCCGACGAGCCCGCCTACACCCAGCCGGAGATGTACGCCAAGATCAAGCAGCACAAGCGCGTCTGGGAACTGTGGTCTGATCAGTGCCTGGCCGACGGCACGGTCACCCCCGAAGACGTCGAGAAGATGGGCCAGGAAGTGTGGGACAACCTCAGCCTGCTGCACCAGCGGCTGAAGGCCAAGGTCGCGGCCGCGGCCGAGCACGGCCATGCAAGCCAGGCCACGGGCGAGTACCAGCTGGACCGCACCCCCAGTCCCGACGTCGAGACGGCAGTGCCCGCGGCGGACCTGCGCTCGCTCGGCGAAGCGCTCGTGCGGGTGCCGGACGGCTTTACGATCAACCCCAAGCTGGTCAAGCAGCTGGAGCGTCGCGTGGCGGCACTCGCCGACGCCGGCGATCTCGGCGAGGAGGCGGCGCGCATCGACTGGGCCCACGGCGAGGCACTCGCCTTCGCAGCCCTTCTGACCGAAGGCACGCCGATCCGCCTGACCGGCCAGGACACCGAGCGCGGCACGTTCAGCCAGCGCCACATGGTGCTCCACGACGCCAAGACCGGACAGACGGTCAGCCCGATCCAAAACCTGCCCCACGCCAAGGCACCGTTTGAGCTGCACAACAGCCCCCTGTCGGAGTTCGCGTGCATGGGGTTTGAGTACGGCTACTCCGAGCAGCGCACCGAGGAGGCCAAGGAGTCCGGCACGCGAGACTCGCTGGTGCTGTGGGAGGCCCAGTTCGGCGACTTCGTCAACGGCGCCCAGGTGATCGTCGACCAGTTCATCAGCTCCGGGCTTGCCAAGTGGGGGCAGACGTGCCGGCTGACGCTGCTGCTGCCCCACGGATATGAGGGCGCCGGCCCAGAGCACTCCTCGGCTCGGCTGGAGCGCTTTCTGGCCGCCGCCGGCGAGGGCAACATGCGCGTGGCAAACCCCACCACGCCCGCCCAGTACTTCCACCTGCTGCGCCGCCAGGCCCTGATCGCCAAGGAGCGGGCGCTCGTGATCATGACGCCCAAGTCCCTGCTGCGGCTGGCTCAGGCCACCAGCGGCCTGGCTGACCTGGCGGAGGGGTCGCGGTTTCATCCCGTGCTTGCCGAGCCAGGCGTCCCGGAGGCCGAGGTCACGCGCCTGATCCTGTGCACGGGCAAGATCTACTACGACCTGATCGGCCACTCCGGGCGAAAGGACAACCGCGGCGTGGCGATTGGGCGGGTCGAGCTGCTCTACCCCTTCCCCGAAGCGCAGCTGCTGGAGCTCACGGGCCGCTACCCCAACCTGCAAGAGGTGCTGTGGGCCCAGGAGGAGCCGCGTAACATGGGTGCCCGCGCCCACATGCTGCCGCGCCTGTCGCAGATCATGCCCGAGCAGATCCACCTCGGCTACATCGGCCGGCCCGAGCGCGCCTCGCCCGGCGAGGGCTATCCCGTAGCCCATCTGGCCGAGCAGCGACGCATCGTGCGTACCGCGCTGGACCTGAACATCCCGATCTCGCAGTACCCCCGCAAGACCCCGGGCGAGCGCTAGCAG
Source organism: Actinomycetota bacterium (assembly GCA_903970315.1). Taxonomy (GTDB): domain Bacteria; phylum Actinomycetota; class Thermoleophilia; order Solirubrobacterales; family Solirubrobacteraceae; genus Palsa-744. The sequence continues at coordinate 2,655 of CAJCIJ010000020.1, read as the reverse complement.
CGGGCACGGGTCCGTGGCGGCGCCGGGCGCGGGCACGCCGGGCGGGTCCGCGGCGGCGCAGGACGGGCTAGCGGCCGCGCCAGACGGGGGGGCGCTTCTCGGCGAACGCCACGGCACCCTCGCGAGCGTCCTCGGAGGCAAAGACGGGCTCGGAGATCTCGGCTTGGGCGGCGAACGCCTCGCCGGCGGGCCAGTCCCACTGCTCCTGCAGGATGCGCTTTGACGCCACCAGCGCCAGCGGCGCGCCAGCGGCAATCTGATCGGCAAGCGAAAGGGCGCCCTCGACGGCCCCGCCGGGCGCCACCAGGCGGTTGACCAGCCCAAGCGCTGCGCCGCGCTCGGCGGAGATCGGCTCCCCGGTGAGCGCCAGCTCCATGGCAACGTGGTAGGGGATCCTGCGGGGCAGGCGCAGCAACGCTCCCCCGGCAGCAACCAGCGACCGCTTGACCTCCGGGATCCCGAGCATGGCGCCCTCGGCGGCCACGATCAGGTCGCATGCCAGCGCAACCTCCAGGCCACCGGCGACAGCGAAGCCCTCGATCGCCGCTATCAGTGGCTTGACGGGTGGCCGCTGGACGATCCCGGCAAAGCCGCGCTCGCCCACCCACGCCCGCTCGCCGGCCGCAAACGCCTTGAGATCCATGCCGGCGCAGAACCCCTTGCCGGCTCCCGTGAGCACCCCCACGCTGAGTGCGGGATCGTCGTCGAGGCGCTCCAGGGCCAACGCCAGCGCCTGCGCAAGCGCCAGGTTGACCGCGTTTCGCGCCTGCGGCCGGTTGAGCGTGATCAGCAGCGTGCGACCGCGCACCTCGCTGATAACCGGGGCGTCGGCGTCGGCCTGTGGGGTGCTATTGGACTCGATTGGGATCACTCTCGGCGTGACGTGCGATCAAGCGGCGGCGGCGCGAGCCATTGCCTCCACCGCGAGGTCGGTGGCCCCCATCTTCTTGTAGATGCGCGCGGCAAAGCGGTGGGCACCGGCGCCACCACGGTCGGCACGGCCCCATTCACGCGCAGACCGGGCCGCCGCCTCCAGGTTGCCGGCGCGCCAGAACGCCATGGTCATCAGCCGTAGCACGGCGACGTTCTGGGGCTGCGCATCGCGTGCATAGACAAGGCGGCGAGCGGCGAGCGCGTAGTTGCGTTCGGCCATGGCGTGCTTTGCGGCGGTCAGAAACCGCTCGGCGCGCTCGGCGGCGGGATCGTCCCTGGAGAAGTCCACGAAGTGAATGCTGCCTGCGGGCACGGTGCGCACGCCATGAGCAAAGGAGACACGCGCCCACTGCTGCACGGCGCGCCCGGCGCCGGTGAAGTAGATACCCGTGACCGTCCCCACGCCCCACTCCGGATACGACAGACAGCGCGCGTAGCGGTGCACCACCGAGTGGTCGGGCACACGGCTTCCAAAGGGGTCGTGCTGCGCACGCTCGGCAGCGTTCTTGCGCGCCCGCTGCTCGGCCTCATAGGCACGCTTGCCGGCCTCGGCGCGCGCCTTGCGCGCGGCACTGGCACTCGCCTTGACAGCCTGCGCCGACACGCGCCCGCCGCGCGAGGTCTCGGCCAGGTGCTCAAGCAGGTCGGCGGCCTCGTTGACCGCTTTCAGGTGGCGCTCGTGCTCGAAGCGCTTGCCCGGAGGGGCTACGTCGGGATGCCAGTGCTTGGCCATCCTGCGGCGCGCAAGCTGCACTGCGCGCTTGTCAAAAGGCGCCTCCAGTTCCAGCAGGAACAGCTGCTGTTGGATGTCGAGCACTGGAGTCGACATGGTCGTCAAGCCACGTTATCGGCTAACGAGGGCATTTCCAAATGCCCTGCATGGCGCCCTGCGGCGCGGTCATCGGGCAAGCAGCTGGCGGATGACGTACTGCAGGATGCCGCCGTGGCGGAAGTACTCGGCCTCGCGCGGCGTGTCGATGCGCACCACGCAGTCAAACGTGGCCGCGGTGCCGCCCTCGGGCGCCAGCGCCTGCACGCGCACCGTCGCAGGCGGCCCGCCACCGTCTGCCATTGCGTCGGCCAGGCCGGTGATCGAGATGACCTCCTCGCCGGTCAGGCCCATTGAGGCCGCGCTGGCGCCGTCGGCAAACTGGAGCGGCAGCACGCCCATGCCCACCAGGTTTGAGCGGTGGATGCGCTCGAAGCTCTCGGCGATCACCGCCTTTACGCCCAGCAGGCTTGTGCCCTTGGCGGCCCAGTCGCGCGAGGAACCCGACCCGTACTCGCGGCCGGCAAGCACCACCAGGGGCGTGCCCGCGGCGATGTAGCGCATGGCGGCGTCGTAGATCGGCATCGGCTCCGGCGCGCCGTCGGCGAAGTAGCGGGTGACGCCGCCCTCGCCCAGTGGCTCGCCGCCGCCGATGAGGTTCTTCAGGCGGATGTTGGCGAAGGTCCCCCTCATCATCACCTCGTGGTTACCCCGTCGCGAGCCGTATGAGTTGAAGTCCTGTGCGGCTATGCCTTCAGCGAGCAGGTACGCGCCGGCTGGGCTGTCGCGCTTGATCGACCCGGCCGGGGAGATGTGGTCGGTGGTGACACTGTCGCCCAGGACCGCCAGCACGCGGGCGTCGGCAACATCGGTCACTAAGCCCGGTGTGGCGGGCATGCCGTCAAAGAACGGCGGATGGCGGACGTAGGTCGAGGAGTCATCCCAGGCAAACC
>CAJCIJ010000019.1 GCA_903970315.1 Actinomycetota bacterium | reverse complement strand
CCGGCGGCGAACCGCCAGTGAGGCGGCGACCATGAACCAGGGGTAGGCGAGCACGAACGGGCGCCGGGGAGCCGGCACCCGGTGAAACTCCACGTCCACGCCTGACGGCAAAGCACACGTGCGTGCGATCACCACGACCCGGTGTCCGGCATCGGCCAAGCCCGTGACCAGGCCGGCCAGAACGCGCTCCATGCCACCGACACCGCCGACGTCGTGGGCGACGATCGTGACCGTCGCGCTCGGTGCCTCGGCTGGCCCTGTTGGCTGACGTCGCAGACCCCTGTCTGCATGGCTGTGCGGCGTCGAAAGCGTGGGCATGGGACGGCCTCCTTCACAGGGGACGTTAGCGCCGCATTGGAGGCCGCATTTCCCCGGCGAGAGGGCCGCCTGGCAATTGTGACCAAAATCAACAACACAGGACCTAAATCGACACAAATCGAGTCTCGAAAAGCCTGAGCATGGCCCCGTGATGACCGGCGCCGGCTCCCTCCCTGCGACCAGGACTGCACGGTAACCGTGGTCGTCCTCGCTCCCCGCCAGAGCCAGTCCCACCGGCGCGTGGTCCTTGCACACGACTACCTGCTGGTGATGCGCGGCGCGGAGCGCACATTCGCGGCGCTGGCGGACCTCTACACAAACGCCCCGATCTACACCCTGCTCTACGACGAGCACAAGACCGAGGGCCGCTTCGAGGGCCGCTCGGTGACGGCCTCGCCGCTTCAGCGCCTGGGCGTCCAGCAGTCGGGCTTCAGGCGCCTGCTGCCGCTCTATCCGCTGGCTGTTCCTCACCTGCACCCGCCGGCGTGTGACCTCCTGCTGACGTCAAGCAGCGCCTTCGCCCACGGCATCCGCGCACCGGAGGGTGCGGTGCACGTCTGCTACTCCCACACGCCGTTTCGCTACGCCTGGCATGAGCAGTCCGAGGCCATTGCCGAGGTCTCGCGGCCGCTTCGCCCGATGCTCCGCGGAGCTCTGGGCGCGATTCGCAAGTGGGACGTGGCGGCCAGCGGGCGCGTCGATGTCTACCTGGCGAACTCCCAGCTGACCCGCAAGCGGATCAGGCAGCGCTACGGTCGCGAGGCAGCGGTCGTGCATCCACCGGTGGAAACACACCGCTTTGCACCGGGACAGCCCGGCGACACCCTGCTGGTGGTCTCAGAGATCGTTCGCCACAAGCGCGTCCATGTGGCGCTTGAGGCGGCTCGGGCTGCGGGCATGCGCATACAGGTCGTCGGCGACGGCCCCGATCGCGCTGCCTTGATTTCGGCCTATCCGGAGGCGGAGTTCCTGGGCCGCGTGCCGGACACCGATCTATCCGATCTCTACTCGCGCGCGCGGGCCGTGGTGGTGCCTGGGATCGAGGAGTTCGGCATAACGGCAGTCGAGGCGCAGGCCTCGGGACGGCCCGTGATTGCGGCTGGCGGCGGCGGAGCGCTGGAGACGGTGCTCAACGGCAGGACAGGGCGCTTTGCGACCCTTGACGATGTAGCCTCCTTCTCGCAGGCCATGCGGAGTATCGACACGCTCGACTTCAACCCGGCCTTGGCGGTACAGAACTCCGAACGCTTCTCGGTTGCTGCCTTCCAGCAGCGCATCCTTGACCAGGTCGATCAGGCACTCCAGGCGCGCGAAGTCGGTGGCCGCGTGCTGGAGTTTGTCCGGCCACCGGCCCAAGCCCAGCCGGAAGCGCAAGCGGCATAGCGCCATGCACATCGCCTGGCTGGGGCCGGCGCCCGGCGAGGGTGGCGGTGTCGCGGGCGCTGGCACCGAGCTACTCGATGGCCTCCTGGGGCTTGGCCACCGGATCGACTGCTTCTTTCCTTCCTCTGGCCAGCCAATCCCGGCCCGGCTGGCCGCTCACGACCACCTCACTGTCACCTGGGGCACTAGCTCGTGGCGCTGGGACCGTTGGTACAGCCGCGGCCGCACCGCGGCGTTCTTGAGCGGCCTGGCAATGCGGGGCCTGGCGTCGCTGCGCTTGCGCCGACAGATCGCTGCGCAACACCGACGCGACCCGTTCGACCTCGTGTACCAGTTCTCCACGATCGAGAGTCTGGGCGCCCCAAGACGGCTTTCAGGCGGCGTTCCGCTGGTGATCCACCCCGAGACACACAGCGCCGGTGAGCTGCGAGCGGTGATCGCTGAGCGGAGGCTGGGGCTGCGTTGCGACTCGCCGCGCAAGCTCGCGCTGACGGCGACGGTGCTCGCGCTACGTGCCGCCGTGCAGCGCGCGACCATCGGCCGCGCGAACCTGCTGGTGTGCATCAGCGAGGTCTTTCGCGACCACCTCGTGGGCGACTACCGTTACCCACTGGAGCGCACCGCGGTGGTGCCAAACCCGGTGGCACTGGGGCGCTTTGACGCGAGTGCCAGAGACCTGGCCGACAGCCCAGTGGTGCTCGCCCTGGGGCGCGTGGCGGCACGTAAGGGCGTGGAGGATGTGGTGGCCCTCGCAGGTGCTCTCGGAAATCGCGGCAGCACCGCGATGGTGCGAGTGGTCGGCGCGGGCAGCCTGTGGTCGGACTACACGCCCCTGCTCGCAGACTTGCCGGCGGCAAACGGCCATTACGCGGGCGCCGTGGCCTGGCAAGAGGTCCCCGCGGAGCTTGGCCGCAGCGACGTCCTGCTGGTGGCCTCGCACTACGAGCCGTTCGCGCTGACGGTCGCCGAGGCCCTCGCAGCAGGGGTGCCGGTGGTGGGCACGAGTTCAGTGGGTGCGCTGGAGCAGGTTGACCGGAGCGTGTGCTCGGTCCTAGCCCCCGGCGATGTCGATGCGATGGCGACTGCGGTACTGGCCATGGTCGAGCGCGTCCGCAGTGACCCTGAGGGCATGGCCGCCCTGGCGCGCGCCGAGGCCGAGCGACTCTTTGCCACCGACGTGGTCTGCCGGAAGCTCTCGGCCGAGCTGCTGCGCCTGATCAGATGAGCTCGCGCAGCCACTCCTGCCGGCCGGAGGCGATCTTGGCGTACATCGCCTCAGACTGACGCACGCGGGCCCGCGTGGCGGCCCGTTCCCAGTGCCGCCATCGCACGGCGCCCAGAACCCGGGCGACGGGTCCGGGCACACCTCGGCCGGCCGTCAGGGGCGCAGGGGCGCCGGAACGGTGGACCGGACTGAGCTCGCCGGCGCGAAACCCGGCGCCGTGGTGGTAGATGGCATCGCCGTAGACACCGAAGTACAGGGGATCGAGGTCAACGCGGTTTGAGCGCAGCACGGGCACCCAAGCAGTGCCCGAGAGCTCCAGGCGCCGCATCAGGTTGGCGCCCACGTCGGAGATCGGAGTGCCGCGCGGTCCAGTCCATGTGGGTCCCGCCGACCAGTCGCCGGGCAGCGACCGCCAGGTGCCCACGGTCGTCACGCAGAAGCTTGGGTGCGGCTGTGGCTCATCGGCGTTCTCGGCGCGGCGCACCGCCAGCAGGGGAGCCGTGGCCAGGCCGGCACCTATAAGAGCCATGGGGTCGGCGATAGGAAAGGCGTCGCCGTCGAGGAACATGAGCAGGTCGTCGGGGGAGTCCGCCGCCGCGCCGATCTCCATCGCCAGGTGATTGAGCTTGGCGGCGTGCAGTCCGCGCTGCTGCACGACGTGGTCGAAGTGCCTGCCGTAGGCGGGGTCGATCCCCTCAAGCGAGGTCCACGTCTGAAAGGGCACCGGTACGTATTGGTGCAGGTACCGGGTCTGTATCTCGATCCACCGTGCTGTGCCGTAGTGGACGGTGGCAATATGGAGCACGGGGGCGTGATCTTAGACCAGCGCAGCCGGCCTGCTCAGCGGCAACGCAGCAGGAAGTTGCGGTTGACCGAACCGTCGAGTCGGTAGCCGAGCGGCACGAGCGCGGTCTCGATGAACTCGGCGTCGGGCAGCGTCTCGACCACCAGCAGGGGCCGGCAGCGCGTGATCGTGTCAAGGGCACCGGCAAGCGCCGGCTGCTCGTGTCCCTCGACATCGAGGTGGATCACACCGACATTGCGGCCGGCGTCGATGAAGTCGTCGATCCTTAGGAGCTCCACCGTTTCGCTCTCTGCCCAGCGTGCCCGCGCGGGGTCACGAATCACCCGGCTTGCGCCGCCCAGCGCCAAGCCCGCGCGGTCGCTCACGGCCAGTAGCGCCCGGCGGCCTTCGCTGCCCAGGCCGGCGCGTGCCAGCACCACGTTCTCCAGCTGGTTCAAGGCGATCGTGATCTGCGCGCAGCGGTGGTTCTCGCGGCTTGGCTCAAACGCCCAGACCACGGCGCCGGGACCGCGCGAGGCAGCCAGCGCGACCAGGAAGTCGCCGAAGAACGTGCCGGCGTGCACGACGTCGAGCGCGGGGTCGGCTGCCGCAATCAGCTGCAGGGTCTCGGACTCCCAGACGCGCCCGTCCAGGACAGCCTTGGCGACAGGACGGTGCGCGGCCGACAACGGCACGCAGTAGATCCCGTGCTCGTTACGCGCGACAACAGCGGGCGGCGCATCAGCGGGCAGGGCCACTGCCGGTTCCAAGCCGGCCGCCCCCGGCAGGCCCAGCGCCCCGGCCGACCCCAAGGGAGAGGTCGCTGCAAACATGCGGCGCAGACGGCGCAGGGCGGCAAAGCCCCAGCCCGCAATCCAGAAAAGACCGCGCCTGATGGGGCGCGGGAGCGAAGCACGCAGCGCCGGAGAGCCCTACATCCCGCGCCGCCGGACCACATGGCCTGCGGTCCGCAGCAGCAACTTGATGTCAGTCCAGAGGGACCAGTTGGCGACGTAGAGGTAGTCGATTGCCATCATCTCCCGCAGCGGCGCACGCGTGGGTCCCACGATCTGCCACGGGCCTGTCATTCCCGGCATCAGCTCCAGCCGGCGGCGGTTCCAACCGTCGATGTGCCTGTCCTCCTCGAGGATCAGTGGCCGCGGACCGACCAGGCTCATCTCGCCGCGCAGGACGTTGAGCAGCTGCGGCAGCTCATCCAGCGAGCGCTGGCGAAGCCGGCGTCCAACCCGCGTAACACGAGGGTCCTCACAGAGCTTGAAAAGCCCCTCCTTGGCGTCGTTGTGCCGGCGCAGCGAGGGCTTCAGCGCCTCGGCGCCATCGACCATCGTGCGGAACTTGAGCATGCCGAAGTGCCGGCCGTGCCACCCGACTCGGCGCTGAACGAACAGCACAGGACCGCGGCTGTCGAGCTTGATCGCAACAGCGATCGCCAGCATCAGCGGCGCGAGCACCACCAGGCCCACGGAGGCGAGCACGAGGTCAAACGCGCGCTTGACCGTGGCCGACGAGCGGGTCAGGTCAAAGTGCCGCACCCCCATCACTGTCAGGCCGTGCAAATCGTCGAACTCCACCGAGGAGCCGACCGCCTCAAGCAGGCGCGGCACCAGGCTCACACGCACGCCCGCGGCCTTCAGCGTGCGAACCAGGTTCAGCAGCTGGCGACGTTCAGCGTCGTCCCATCCCGGAGCGATGATGGCGCGATGGACGTCCAGGGTCCGCGCCAGATCGCGGATCTCCAGCAGCCGCGGTGCCGAGTATCTGTCGGTCGCCCACTGGCCCGACTGCGCCAGTGGCAGGTGCGCAACCCATTCCGCCTTGACCGCTCCGTGCGTTCCCAGGCGCGCGCGGATGGCCTGGGCGGAATCCTCGTCGCCGATGAACAGGCACCGCTCCGCTGGCGTGATGGCGCGCGCGAGCGTGCGCGCCACAGCACGCGCCATCACCAGCAGACCGGCCAGGGCGAGCCACAGAAGCAGTGCCTCGTGCCGGCTGAGGCTGTGCTGCCCGACGACTATGTGGCCGTCCAGTAGCCAGACGCCGAGCGCGCACAGCGTGGCCAGCTGGAAGAGCTTGGGTGCCTCGTCGAGGGTGGTCTTGTGCAACAGCGATTCGTCGCGGTCATAGAGGCCGGTGAGCTTGGCGCCGACGACCACGATGGGCAGGCCGACGACGAAGGCCCATGTCAGTACGAGGGCGCGCGAGGACAGCGCTACGGTCAGTCCGCAGGCGCCCACGATGGCCGCCACGTCGGCGAGGGCGAGCAGCCGCTTGAACACCGAGTCGCGCACCTTGCACGCCTCGGGCCCGCGAGCTTCGCGAACCCTCGCCCACGGCGCCCGCCGCGATCGCCCAGCATCCGCGGGCGCCAGCGGACGCGAGGCCGGGATCGGGGCGGCGGTTGCTCCGGACGGCTGGGGCCAGGCGGCAGCCGACTGAACCCACGCTGAGGTATCTACGGCCACAGCCCTACGCGCTCCCGTTCCGCGGTGCCCTCATCGCCGACGATCGTACGTCCGCCGCCTGCGGCGGTTGTCGCGATCTTGTTATTAACGCGGCTCTAAGCGAGGTGGCTCTAAATCGCCGCCTGGCGGATACGAACCAGGCCACTGACGCTTGACGACTGCGCGCCCGTGGAGGGCAGGTTCAGCGCCGCGCGGTAGCGACCGGCGCGGCTGATCGCCAGCACCACCGCGAAGTGCGAGCCCCGTTTGACGGTGGCCTTGCCGACAGTCACCGGAGTGAGCACGCCGGGCTTGAGCAGCTGCAGCAGCACCGTCTGCCCGACCTTTGCGGGTTCCACGCTTCCGGCGAACAACAGGTAGCCGCGATGGCGGGTCGCCCGCACGTGGAGCGTCACCCGGGCGGCCACTCGCACCGTGACCGACGGCGAGTAGCTCGGCGGCACGGTTGTCGAGGCCAGGCGCACCAGCGTGTTGGTTCTCAACCCGGGCACATGGATGGAGAAGCCGCCCGTGCTGCTGGTGACCACCGGTTCGCCGAGCTGCGTGAAGGTCCCCGTGTACGGGAAGGGATCGGCCTGAAGCACGAACGCCTGTCCCGCGCTGCCCGTTCCGGTGAGCGTGCCGTTGAGCGTAAACGGGCGCCCGTACACGGCCGTGGGCTTGGTCGGGAATTCCAGCCGCAGACGCAGACGGGAGGTCGTAAAGACGTGGGGCTGGCCGTAGACCGGTGTGGCAGACGCCGAGCTGGTGGCGACGACGCGGAAGTGGTAAGTCGTAGCCAGGGTCAGTCCCGCTACCGACTGCGAGACCTTGACGGGCACCGTGCCGGCGCCAGCCGACTCTGTGAGAGTCTGGGAACCGAAGGACGCCGTGGTCCCGTATTGGAAGTAGTAGCTCGTGGCCAAACCATGGGGGTTGATCGTGGCGCTCAGAGTGGCGGTGGAGTAGCTGATCGGCCGGGCGCCTCCGGTTGTGACGCTGGGCGCGCGGACCTTGCTGCTGCTGCCGCCCCCGACCTTCTTGGCGCCCGCAAGCAGGGTCGTGAAGGTGTGATCGACGCCGAACACCGGTTCCGAGGTGGCCCGTTTGCCGACTGCGCGGAAGTGATAGACGGTCCCCGGTGTCAGCTCACTGAGTTCCGCACTCACCTTCACGGGCGAGTTGGCCGCGCCGGCGGACATTTCGGTTGTCGTCGCTTCATAGGCCGTAGTCAGCCCGTACTGGAAGTAGTAGAAGGCTTCGCTGCCATGCCCGTCCACGCTGCCATGGATCGCTGCGGTGGTTTCGGTCACTTCATTTGCCCCTGCTGTGTGCACCACAAGCACCTTCTTCTTGGCGGCATGTGCCCTGGGTTGGGCGGCCCGCGTGTTGGCCGCCCCGGTATTGGCGGCCGTCGCAGACTGCGACGCCTGCACGACTCCTAGAGCCGACAGCGTCAGCGCGGATGTGGCGCCACAGAGCAGGGCCGCCGAAAGCGCGAGTCGTCGCGTGCTCTTGATCGGTTTCAGAGACAGCATCTGTCCTTCTCGTTGCCACAAACCTGCCAGGGACCGCGCTGTTTCGCCGCCTCGCCGGCGTCCACCGCTACCGCTGGCCGGCCCTAAGGGCCGTTCGGCCGCACGGCGAAGATAACGGCCGCCTCCGCCGATGGCCGAGTCATTCACAACATGAACACACGTCCTGGCCGACGTTCACAAGATGAACACACCTGCTTGGCTGCCTGGTTCGACCATCCCCTGGCGAGGGTCAGCGGTGAGGCGCGCGCGGGATTGTGCGTTGTAATCGCTTGCAGCCGCTCACTCCCGCGCACTCTTTGGTAGGAAATCGCCTGTGTCATCGGACACGACTCCCACCCCCGAACCGCCAACCGAGGGCCCCTTGGAGGCCGCCCCCACCCAGCGCATCCCGCGCGTCACCACGCCGGCCGCC
>CAJCIJ010000018.1 GCA_903970315.1 Actinomycetota bacterium | reverse complement strand
TCCACCGCCTCGGCAACAGCGGGCTCGGTGAAGCTGGGCCACCCTGTGCCGGAGTCAAACTTGGCGTCGGAGGCAAACAGCTCGGCCTGACAGCCCGCGCAGCGGTAGGAGCCGCTCTCCTTGTTGTACGTGTAGGCGCCCGTGAACGGTGGCTCGGTACCGGCCTTGCGCAGCACGTCGTACTGCTCAGGCGTCAGCTCCTGGCGCCACTGGTCGTCGGTCTTGGTGATCTCGGTGTCGCTCACGATCTGCGGCTCTTTGTAGCAGCTTGGACCGTTGCTATATTGATCTTTACGTTTACGTCAACTTCTGAACCGTACTGAGATCATGATGTCCGGGTCCAACACCTTCGACACCGCCCGCCCCCCCGCCGCGGCTCCCCTTGTGGCGGCGCCCACGAGCAGTCCAGCGCGGACGCGGCGCGGGACTCGCCTGGTCCGCCATGACCACGACAGCTACAAGTGGTGGGCGCTGTCGTGCACGAGCATGGGCATGCTCCTGGCGGCGACCAACTCGGGGACGCTGATCATTGCGCTGCCGGATCTGGAGCGTTCGCTGCACACCAGCCTGCTGTCGCTGGTGTGGGTCATCCTGGCCTACCTGATTGCGGCGACCGTGCTCGTGCTGACGGCAGGGAGGCTTTCGGACCTGTTCGGGCGTAAGCGCGCTTACGTGGGCGGGTTCCTGGTGTTCGCGGTGGCGTCGCTGGGCGCGGGTTTCGCCGGGGACGGCACAGTCCTGATCCTGTGGCGGATTCTTCAAGGTGTGGGCTCGGCGTTTCTGTTCGCCAACGCGGCTGCGCTGGTGACCGACGCTTTTCCGCATCGCCAGCTGGGCCTTGCCATGGGCGCGAACACGATGGTGGCGGCGATCGGCCTCGTGCTCGGCCCCGTGCTCGGGGGGGCGCTGGTGGAGATCTCCTGGCACTGGGTCTTCTGGTTCAACGTGCCGCTGGCGCTGGCGGGCGCAGCGTGGGGGGCGCTGATCCTGCGCGAGTTGGCCAAGCCCGACACGGTGCGAGGCTACGACGTGCTGGGCAGTTCGGTGTTCGTCGTGGGCCTGACCGGCTTGGTGCTGGGCATCTCGCGCGGCGGACTGGACGGCTGGCACGGTCCGGAGGTGATCGGCGGGATCGCGGCGGGGGCCGTGCTGCTGCCGGCCTTCGTGCTGATCGAGCGCCGCTCGCGCGCGCCGATGCTCGACCTGACGATCTTTCGCAGCCGCCTGTTTGCCGCGGCGTCGGCTGCGGCGTTCATCAACGGCCTGGCGCGCTTCGCGCTGATGTTTCTCTTCGTCTTCTACTTCCAGGGCCCTCAGGGCGACTCGCCGCTCACGGCAGGGCTGAAACTGATCCCGCTGGCGGTGGGGATGCTGGTGGCCTCGCCGCTGGCTGGCGCCTACGCCGACAAGCACGGCTCGCGCGCCCTTGCCGCCCTTGGCATGCTGGTCACGGCGGCGGGCCTGGCGGCGATGACAACCCTGGAGGTCCACACCGCGTACTGGCAGAGCGCCCTCTGGCTGGCGCTCGTGGGAATCGGGTCGGGGATGTTTAACAGCCCCAACACGGCCGCCATGATGGGTGTGGTGCCCGCCAAGCGCCGCGGCATCGCAGCGGGAGCGAGAACCCTGCTTCAGAACACGGGCGCGGTGATTTCGATTGCGTTCGTGCTGGCGGTGGTCACCTCGGCGGTGCCCCGCCCCACCCTCTTTGCGATCTTCTCGGGGTTGGCTCACGGCCTCACAGCGGCCCAGCTTGACCCCTTCATCGCCAACATGCACGTGGCCCTCTGGGTGCTGGCTGGAACCTCGATGCTGGGAGCGTTCGTCTGCTTGCTGCGCGGCCGTCACGTGGCGATCGACGACGACCTGGCCGACGCCACCAGCGCCGATCCGGACCCCGGCGCCACCGCGACGGACCCGGCGAGGCTTGCAGACGGCGCAACATCGGCGAGGACAGCTCCCGATCGCGTGGCTACGGCGTCGCGGGCATGAGCAGGCCGGGTGCTGTTGCCGGCGCGCCACGCGCCGAGGACCCAGAGGAGCGGCCGCTGCGGATCGGCGATGTGGCCCGCATGGCGGGCACCACGACGCGCACGATCCGCTACTACGAGGAGATCGGCCTGCTGGCGAACGTGCCAGGGCGAAACCACGGCGGCCACCGGCTCTACAGCGAGGCCGAGGTTGATCGGCTGCGCGAGGTCATGCGCCTGCGCAGCCTGCTTGGCGTCTCCCTTGACGAGCTGAAAACGCTCCTTGCCGCAGAGGACGCGCGTGCTGCGGTTCGTGCCCAGTTGCAGCGCGACGACGTGGACGCTACGCGCCGGCGCGAGCTGCTGAACCAGGCGCTTGGCCACATCGATCGCCAGCTGGAGCTGGTAACCAACCGCTCGCTTGAGCTGGGCAAGCTTCAAGACGAGCTCAGCGAGACGCGCAGGCGCGTGAAGCGCAAGCTGCGCGATCTGGATGCGCCCAGCGGGCCCGCTGGGACCGGCACCGAAGTAACGGGCGATCGCCCGCAGCGGGTCCCCGCGACCGCCTCGGACCGATAAAAGCGCCCGGCGCTGATAAACCACACGCCCACACCGTCAACCGACCTGTCCGCGATAAGCCCGGCCGCCAGCAAGGAGTCCCAATGCCCGACGTGAGCGACACCTCAGAGTCCGTGCCGACGCAGCCCCAGCCGGCGCCGGCGGTGGACACCGACGCGGGTAAGTGGTGGGCGCTTGGGGCTGTGTGCGTGGCGGTGTTCATGCTGCTGCTGGACATCACCGTGGTCAACGTGGCGCTGCCGTCGATACAGCGCGCGCTGCACTCAAGCTTCCAGGACCTCCAGTGGGTGGTGGACGCATACGCCTTGACCCTGGCGGCCGCACTTCTGACAGCGGGAGCGCTGGCGGACCTGTGGGGCCGGCGGCTGGTGTTCGTGGGCGGCCTTGGGGCGTTCACCACCGCGTCGGCGCTCTGCGGCGTCTCCACTTCGCCGCTGATGCTCAACCTTGCCCGCGGCGCCCAGGGAATCGGTGGCGCGATGATGTTCGCGACCTCCCTGGCGCTGATCGCAAACTCCTTCCGGGGCAAGGACCGTGGCGTGGCGTTCGGTGTCTACGGGGCGGTGCTGGGCGCGGCGCTCGCCGTGGGTCCGCTGGTCGGCGGCGTGATCACGACGGGGATCGGTTGGGAATGGATCTTCTTCGTCAACGTCCCCATCGGCGTACTCGCCGCTGCGGTGGCACTCAAACGCGTGCCGGAGTCACGGGACCCGGGCGCCACGGGGGCCGACTGGATGGGCCTGGTCACCTTCTCGGCCGGACTCTTCCTGCTCGTGTTCGCGCTGGTGCAGGGCAACGAAAAGGGCTGGGGGTCGGCGGAGATTGTGGGATTTTTGTGTGCGTCAGTCGCGCTGCTGGCGACGTTCGTGGTCGTGGAGTTGCGCCAGCGGCGACCGATGCTCGACCTGAAGCTCTTCAGGGTGCCGGCGTTTGCGGGCGCCAACATCGTCGCGTTCACCCTGGCGGGGTCGGCGTTCTCGCTGTTTCTGTACCTGACCCTCTATCTGCAGACCGTGCTGGGGTACTCGGCCCTTCAGACCGGGCTGCGCTTCCTGCCGAGCACGCTGCTTGCCTTCGCGGTGTCGCCGCTGTCGGGCCGACTGACAGTGCGCGTGCCAGTGCGGCTGCTGCTTGCCGCTGGACTGCTGATCACGTGCGCGAGCCTGATCGCGATGACGGGCGTGACGGCCTTGTCCAGCTGGACTGTGCTGCTGCCCGGATTCGTCCTGCAGGGCATCGGCATCGGCCTGATCAACCCGCCGCTGGCGTCGACGTCGATCTCGGTGGTGGCGCCGGAGCGCAGTGGGATGGCCTCGGGAATCAACGCCACCTTCCGCCAGGTCGGCGTGGCGACCGGGATCGCAGCACTGGGGGCGGTCTTCCAGCACGTTCTGGCCAACCACACAAAGGCGTCTCTGGCAGCCAGCGGGTACGCGCACGAAGCGATCGCCGCCGCACATGGATCGCTGGTCACGGCGCTGCAGTCCGGTGAGGGCAAGCAGCTGGCGGCCCGGTTGAGCCCGGCAGGCGGTCGCGCGCTGGTGCACGCCTACGGCGTGGGCTTCGCCGACGCGCTGACGACAATCCTCTGGATCGCTGCGGCGCTGGCCCTGGTGGGCGCCGTGGCGGCAGTGGTGCTCGTGCGTTCACGCGACTTCGTGGCCGGCGGATCGGCGTCCCCGGCGGCAGCCCCGGCGGCGGCAATCGAGGTACCGGCCACCTAGCCGTCACGCCCGCCAGGGCGCATCGTTGGGTACCCCGCGCGCCACCGCGCCCTGCGATAATCGTTGACTTAGCAACTATGTCGACCTTCTACCGACTCCTTGGCTTCCTGCGCCCGTACCGGCGGGCAGTCGGGGCCTCCTTTGCCCTGGCGGGCGCGGCGATGGTGATGACGGTGCTGCTGCCCACGCTGACGGGCAAGGCTGTGGAAGCCGCCAAGAAGGGCGCCGAAGCGTCGGGGTCTCACCGCCTGGGTGTACGGGCGCACGAGCACCACCAGCTTGTGGTGCTGGCGCTGGTGATCGTGGGGTGCGTGCTGGCGAGGTGGGCTTTGACCTACGGCAGGCGCGTGGTCGCGGGCCGCGTGTCGCTTGGGCTTGAGTACGACCTGCGCCAGCGGCTCTACGTGCATCTCCAGCGCCTGGAGCTGGCGTTCTTTGACCGCCAGCAGACAGGCCAGCTGATGTCGCGCGTGACAGTGGACCTGCAGGCCGTGCGCTTCTTCCTGGGGTACGGCCTGGTGTTCATCATGCAGTCGGCGCTGACGATCGCGCTGGCGGGCGCGGCGATGATCTACACCAAGCCGCTGCTGGGCGTGATCGCGATCGCCCCCACGCCGCTGGTGGTACTGATCGCCAACCGCTACGGGCGCCGCTCGCGGCCGGCGATCGGCGAGGTCCAGCAGCGCATCGCCGAATTGACGGCGGAAGCAGAGGAGAACATCTCCGGCGTGCGCGTGGTCAAGGCGTTCGCGCGCGAGGACCATCAACGCGAGCGGTTCGAGGTGGGCGTTGGCAGGGTCTTTGACCAGGCAATGGTGGCCACGCGCCTTGAGGCCCGCTACAACCCGATCATCGGCTTCTTGCCCCAGCTGGGCCTGACGGCTGTGCTGCTGGTCGGTGGCGAGTCGGTGATCCACTCCCACCTGGGCCTTGGCCAGTTCAGCGCTTTCTACTTCTACCTGAACATGCTGATCAGCCCGATGCGATCGCTCGGGGTCACGTTGGGGCTGGCGCAGCGCGCCACGGCCTCGGGAGTGCGCGTGTTCGCGCTGTTGGACCGAGCCCCCGAAATGACCGAGGCGCTCGGCGCAGGCCCCCTGCCGGCGGGTTCGGGCGCAGTGTCGCTGCGCGGGGTGACGCTGCGCTACGACAGCTCAAACGAGCGACTGCAGGGCGCTGCGGTCGCCGAGATCGCGCACGAGGGGCGCGCCGTGCTCGAGGGGGTTGACCTGGAGGTTGCGGCAGGGGCGACCGTGGCCCTGGTGGGGCCGATGGGCTCGGGCAAGACGAGCCTGGTGTCGCTGCTGCCGCGCCTCTATGACGCCACCGAGGGACAGGTGCTGATCGATGGCGCCGACGTACGCGATGTCACGATGCGCTCGCTGCGCGAAGCGATCGGCGTCGTCAGCGACGACCCTTTCCTGTTCTCGGCGACTGTGGCGGAGAACATCGCCTACGCGCGGCCGCAGGCGACGAAGTCCGAGATCGAAGACGCCGCCCGCATGGCGCAGGCCGAGGAGTTCATCCAGCGACTGCCGCAGGGCTATGACACCCGCGTGGGCGAGCGCGGATTGACGCTCTCCGGTGGCCAGCGCCAGCGCCTGGCGATCGCCCGCGCGGTGATCGCCAACCCGAGGGTGCTGATCCTCGACGACGCAACGTCCTCCGTGGATGCCTCCACGGAGCAGACGATCAAGCGAGCGCTGGCGCAGGTGATGGAGGGACGGACGACGTTCATCATCGCTCACAGGCCGTCCACGCTGGCGCTCGCCGACGAGGTGGTCGTCCTCGACCACGGCCACATCGTGGCCCACGGCGACCACCAGGAGGTCCTGGAGGCCTCGCCTTTCTACCGCGAGTTGGTGGGCCAGGACGTTCCCGCGCAATTGCCCGAGGCGGTGACGACGCGGTGAACAAGTCGGGGCGAGGTCGCAACCTCCGGGGACTGCTGGGCATGCTGGGTCCCTACAAACTGCGCAGCGCGCTGGCGCTGGTGGCGCTGCTGTTGGGCACGGCGGCCTCGATCGCTCCTCCCCTGCTGGCGAAGCTGGCGATCGACAAGGGCATCGGCTCAAGCCACCACCGCGACTCCACCGTGCTGGTGCTTGCGGCGGTGGCGTTCCTGGGCGCGGCTGTGCTGGTCTGGGTGATGACCTACGCGCAGACCTACCTCGTGGGCTGGGTGGGCCAACGGGCGCTGGCGGACCTGCGCATCCGCATCTTTGCCCACCTGCAGTCGCTGTCGATCGGCTTCTATGAGAGCCGCCCGGCGGGCGTGCTGATCTCGCGCATGACCAACGATGTCGAGGCCCTGGACGAACTGGTCACGGACTCCGTGGTGACCCTGTTTCAGTCGGGACTGACGTTGCTGGGCACGGTCGTGATCCTGCTGCTGCTTGATGTCAAGCTGGCGCTGCTGACCTTTGTTGCGCTCCTGCCCATGGCGGCGGGCAGCGTCTGGTTTCGGATCGCCTCGACGTCGGCTTTCCGGCGCACGCGCGAGACGATAGGCGCGATCACGGGCTACCTGCAGGAGAGCCTCTCGGGGGTTCGCGTGGTTCGCTCCTTCGGGCAGGAGCCGCGACATGAAGCGCAGTTTGCGGCGCTGAACAGGGACAACCGCGAGGCCAACATGACCACGGTGCGTCTCAATGCGGCGTACTTCCCGGTGGTGGAACTGCTCTCGGGCCTGGCGATCGCGGCGATCGTGCTCTACGGCGGCGACCAGGCGATCTCCGGCCACATCACGGCTGGAACGGTCGTTGCCTTCGTGGCGGCGCTGGCAAACCTCTTTGAACCGATCCAGCAGCTCTCACAGCTGTATGCCACCTACCAGTCGGGCATGGCGGCGCTGGAGAAGATCTTTGGGCTGCTCGATGAGCGCCCGGATCTGGAGGACCGGCCCGACGCCACACCATTGGGCCGCATTGCGGGCGAGATCGCCTTCCAGGACGTCACCTTCGCCTACCCCCGTCGGCGGGGGGCACCGGCAACCGCAGAGGACAGCCAGGCCGCTGAGCTGGCCCTTGACCATGTGGACCTC
The DNA here is from genome assembly GCA_903970315.1 of Actinomycetota bacterium. GTDB lineage: Bacteria > Actinomycetota > Thermoleophilia > Solirubrobacterales > Solirubrobacteraceae > Palsa-744. Next base: position 6,018 of record CAJCIJ010000018.1, on the reverse strand, counting down.
CACGTGCCGCCCGGCCAGACGCTGGCCCTCGTGGGCGCCACGGGCGCCGGCAAGTCCACGATCGCAAAGCTCGTGGCGCGGTTCTATGACCCGACGTCCGGGCACGTCCTGGTGGACGGTAGGGACCTGCGCGACGTGACCAGCGCGTCGTTGCGGTCGCAGATGGGCATCGTGCCCCAGGAGGCCTTCCTGTTCTCGGGCACGGTGGCCGAGAACATCGCCTTTGGACGGCCCGGCGCCGAACAGGCCCAGATCCGCGAAGCGGCCCGGGCCGTGGGCGCGGAGGAGTTCATCGCCGAGCTGGAGCAGGGCTACGACACCGAGATCGGCGAGCGCGGCGTGCAGCTGTCGTCGGGCCAGCGCCAGCTGGTCGCTTTCGCCCGCGCACTGGTGGCCGACCCGCGCATCCTGATCCTCGACGAGGCCACCTCCAGCGTGGACCTGCACACCGAGCACCGCATCGAAGAGGGTCTGCGTCGGCTGCTTGCGGGCCGCACCGCGATCGTGATCGCTCACAGGCTCTCCACGATCCGCAACGCGGGCTCAATCGTGGTCGTTGAGCACGGCAGGGTGGTCGAGCGGGGGACCCACGCTGAACTGATGGCTGCGGGGGGCAGCTACGCGCGCATGCACCGCGACTGGACCGACGAGGCCGCGGCATGACCGCACGCCTCGTCTACTGCCGGGCAAGGACTCGAACCTTGAATTCCAGGGCCAGAACCTGGCGAGTTGCCAATTACTCCACCCGGCATTTGCTCCGGGCAGCTTAGCGAGTGGCCGCCGGCCGCCGCCAAGGCGCGCCCGCGTTCGGACGAAGGCGCCGCCTAGGCGGGCGCGTGCGTGTTCTCGGGCGCGAGGTAGGCGATGATCGTCTCCTCCAGGCCCGGCTCAAGCACCAGCAACACGCGATCGCCGGCTTGGATGACACTGTCGGCCTTGGGCACGAAGCCCGATCCGTGCCGCAGCACCGAGATGAACAGACTGCCGTCGGGCATGGTGATCTCAGACAGCGAGCGCCCGGCCGCGGGCGACTCGGCGGAGACCTCGAGCTCGATGATCTCCAGGCCCTCCTCCTCGAGCGCGAGTAGGTGCACCAGGCCGTAGCGCGGCACCTCGTGCTCGATCAGGCGCAGGATCAGATCGGTGGCCGAGACGACAGGCTGGATGCCCAGCAGCTTGAAGTGGCTGTAGTTGCGCGGGTTGTTCACACGGGCGATGATGTGGTCGCAGCGGTACTTGTCGCGCGCCACCTGGCAGACGAGCATGTTGTCCTCGTCGTCGCCGGTGACCGCGATCACGAGGTCGGCGCGCTGGATACCGGCGCGCTCGAGTACCCACAGCTCGGTGCCGTCGCCGTACTGCACGGAGTGCTGGAGCTCGCCCTCGATGCTCAGATAGCGCGAGCGGCGCGACTCCACCAGGGTCACCTCATGCCCCTTGGAGGTGAGTTCGCGCGTGAGGCTCAGCCCGACCTTGCCGCCGCCGATGACAACCGCGTACATGCCGGCCTCCCTCACGCTGCCCCCGCATGCACCTGGAGGGCGCCGACGAACATGCCAATGGCCTCCTGCGCGGGCGAGATCGTGTGCAGCCCCTGCTCTCGGTACCAGGCTGCGCGCGCGGGGTCCATGACACGCGCCATGACCTTCTCGACCCCAAACTGCCGCTGGGCAATCTGGGCAATGATCAGATTCGTGTTGTCGCCGTCGGTGGAGGCGATGAAGACGTCGGCCCGCTCGATCCCGGCCTCGCGCAGCGCATCAAGCTCCAGGGCGGTGCCCACGGTGAACTGACCACCGGCGTCCTCCCAGGTCGTCGCCTGGCCGGCATCAAGCCGCTCGTGCGACAGAGGGTCCTCGTCCATCACGGACACTTCGTGCCCGGATGACAGCGCGTACTTGGCGACAGCGGCCCCAACGCGGCCAACGCCAACGATCAGGACGAACATGGTTCAGACGTTAGCGAACGCCGCCATCAGGCAGCCACGGGGATGGTCACTTGATCAACGGGATGATCAGAATCGCCACGATGTTGGCGACCTTGATCATCGGGTTGATGGCTGGGCCGGCGGTGTCCTTGAAGGGATCGCCCACCGTATCGCCGGTGACTCCCGCGGCATGGGCCTCAGATCCCTTGCCGCCAAATGCCCCGTCCTCGATCAACTTCTTCGCGTTGTCCCACGCCCCGCCGCCCGCGGTCATCATCACGGCCATGAAGAAGCCCACGACGATGATGCCGATCAGCATCCCGCCGAGTGCCTGCACCGATATGACGCCGACGATGATGGTCATCACGATCGGCAGCAGCGACGGCAGGATCATTTCGCGCTGGGCTGTCTTGGTGACGATGTCAACCGAGCGCGCGTAGTCGGGCTGTTCGGTGCCCTCCATGATCCCGGGGTGCTCGCGGAACTGCGTACGCACCTCCTCGACCACGGCGCCACCGGCGCGACCGACGGCCTCGATGGCCAGCGATGCGAACAGACAGACCATCAATCCGCCCAGCAGCAGCCCGATCAGCACAGGTGGTTCGTTGATGCCGTACAACGTTTCGGCATGGCCAGCGGGCTGGGCAGCGTGCAGTTCCAGCCGGAACGCCGCAAACAGCGCGAGCGCGGCAAGCACAGCCGAGCCAATCGCGTAACCCTTGGTGACTGCCTTGGTCGTGTTGCCCACGGCGTCCAGCGGGTCGGTGACGTTCCGAACCTCCTCGGGCAAATCGGCCATCTCAGCGATACCGCCGGCGTTGTCGGTGATCGGGCCAAACGCATCCAGGGCGACGATCAGGCCGGCCATCGAGAGCATCCCCATCACGGCCACGACGATGCCGTAGATGCCGAGGGAGCCACTGCCGGCTAGCTTCCAGGCGCCGAGGATGCCGAGCACGATCACGATCGCGGGCAGGGCCGTGGCCTGCAGGCCGGAGGCAAAGCCCTGGATGATGTTTGTTGCGTGACCGGTCTGTGACGCCCTCGCGGTCTTGCGCACGGGCGAGAACCGCGTGGAGGTGTAGTAATCGGTGAGCACGAACAGGCCCGCGGTGACCGCGATGCCGATCAACGAGCAGAGGTACAGATGGAAGACGCTCGGCGCGGCGCTGGTCGCTTCGGAGGTCAAGTAGGTGAGCCCGTGCATCAGCCAGCGGGTGACCGGGTAGAAGGCGGCGGCTGAGAGGACGCCGGAGACCGCAAGCCCCTGGTATAGCGCGCGCTCGACGTTGCCCACCGATGTGCGCACCGCGAACGTACCGATGATCGAAGCGATGATCGCCACGCCTCCGAGGATCAGCGGATAGAGCACGACCTGGGTGCTCTGGTGGAAAGTGAGCACGCCCAGGAGCATGGTCGCCACCGCCGTGACCACGTAGGTCTCGAACAGGTCGGCGGCCATGCCGGCGCAGTCGCCCACGTTGTCCCCCACGTTGTCGGCGATCACGGCCGGATTACGCGGGTCGTCCTCGGGGATCCCGGCCTCGACCTTGCCCACGAGATCGGCCCCGACGTCGGCGGCCTTGGTGAAGATGCCGCCACCGAGCCTTGCAAAGACCGAGATCAGCGAACCGCCGAAGCCCAGGCCCACGAGCGCGTCCACGGCGCTCTTGGGGGTTTCGCTGCAGATTGCGGTGAGGAAGCCGTAGTAGCCCGAAAGGCCCAGCAGCGCCAGACCGGCGACGAGCAGCCCCGTGATGGCGCCGCCACGGAATGCCACCCCGAGCGCCTTGGAGATGCCCGAGCGTGCCGACTCGGCGACGCGGGCGTTGGCGCGCACGGAGACGTTCATGCCGATGTACCCGGCTGCGCCGGACAGCAGGCCACCCAGCCCGAAGCCACCGGCGACAGCGATGTTCTGAACGAAGATGAGCCCGACGAACACCACCACGCCGACGCCCGCGATCGTGGTGTACTGGCGGTTGAGGTACGCGCGCGCGCCCTGCTGCACCGCCAGGGAGATCTGCTGCATGCGCTCGTTGCCCGGCGACAGTGCGAGCAGGGCGCGGGTGCTGACGATGCCGTATATCAGCGAGCATCCGGCGCATACGAGCGCCACAACCACGCCATGATGAATCAGAAAGCTACTCAACTGAAATCCTCCGCAGGCCGTTTGATAGGGGCGCGCGCGTAGAGCAGCGCACGCACATGGAACCCCTTGCCGTTGGACGCAAAACGACTATCCGGCGGCAAGGCCGGGGCAGTTTAGCGTGCGAGCGGGCGGAAAGTCCTTAGCCGGGCCTCAGCCCCGGCCGGGAACCCATAGCCGGCCGCTGGCCTCGGCGGGCCCCTTGCCGGTGTCAGCGGCCGGCTGGGACTGTGGCGCAGGGGCCGGCTGTGGCGGGGGCGGGGGCCCTGGGGCGACCGGCGGTTCGCCTTCGGGAGGCGCAGCCGCACGCACCTCGCGGGCAAACGCGAGCTGCAACTGAGACAGGGCGTCGCGCAGCGGACGCAGGTGCTCGGCCGACGCTGTGCGCTCCAGCACGGGCAGGATCGCCCGCACGGCGTCGATGGCGTCGCGCACCTGCGCCAGATCGCGCTGGGCCTCCGGCGCACCCGTCAAGCCCAGCCGCGTGGCTCCCAGATTGATCAGCGAGGCGGATACCTGCACGAGCAGGTCCCCGGTGGTGGTCCTGGCCAGCTCGGCCTCATAGGCAGCCCGCAGCTCCGCCTCGGCGGCGTCCTCCGGCGCTGGAGGGGGCTCAGAGGTGGCTCCGGGCTGCGGCTGTGGGGTCTCGTCGTCGGCGGTCAAACTGTCACCCTCTGTGCGTAGGTTTGCTGGGTTTCCCGGACTGCGGCACCGTAGACCTCCTGTGGCGGCAGGCCGGCGTGGATCATGGCGCGCTGTCGCTGGGCGCCGTTTTGCTCGGGGAAGGCGGGCTCGATGCCAAGCTCGGCCCGCATCGGTGCAGTCCAGTCGGCGAGTCGCTCGATGGCTGCGCGCGCAGGGTACTCCTCGCCACGCTCCAGGTCGATCATGTTTCCGTCCAGGCCAAAGCGGATCGCCCGCCACATGTTCTCCTCGACAAGCCGCGGCGGGGGGTCGGCGAAGGCCACCCCTTCGTCGGTGTCGCGGGCGGCCTGAGCCACGCACGCCACGACCAGCGCTGCGAGCGCTGCGGACTCCTGCGCGTTTGACTGCGCATCGCAGATCCGCATCTCCACGGTGCCGAACTCCAGGTGTGGCCGCACCGACCACCAGACCTGGCGGAACTCAACGATCGATCTGGTGTCCAGCAGGAACTGCAGGTAGCTGCGGTAGGCGTCCCACCCCCCGAAAGCGTCCGGGATGCCACAGCGGGGGAAGTTTCGCGTGAAGCTCTGTGTACGCGCGGAGTGCAGGCCGGAGTCGCGGCCGTCGAGGTAGGGCGAGTTGGCGGAGACCGCCAGCAGCAGTGGCAGCACGGGGCGCAGGCGGTCGCACACCCGCACGGCGCGGTCGATGTCGTGTATGCCGACGTGTACGTGCAGGCTGAAGGTGTTGTTGCGCCAGGCAACGTACTGCAGCCCCTGCTCGACCATGCGGTAGTGCTCGGTGTCGATGATCGCCTGTGTCCGATAGTCGGCCCACGGATGGGTACCTGTGGCCCCGAGGGTGGCCCCGTGGGACTCGCACAGGGCAAAGAGGCGTCGGCGCCACTGCTGCTGGCGCTCCAGGGCGTCGCCGATGCCACTGCCGGCCCCCGACACGATCTCGATCTCTGAGCGGATCAACTCTCCGGTGATGTGCGCGGCAAGCTCGGGGTCTGAGTCTGCAGCGGCATCGCGAAGCTCCTCAAAGCGCGGAGCCATTTCCAGCGTGGAGGGATCGAGGATCGCGAACTCCTCCTCCAGGCCGACCGTGAAGTCCACGGCCCGCTGAAAGGTCTCGGCGGCGTTCTCGAAGTCGATGCCTGTCATCGCGCAATCCCGGACGGCCAACCGCTGGCAACGGGCCGAGGCGTCCCGGGCGCCTGATGGCGCCGTCCGGACGTTTGTCCTAACTCAAATAGAAGTACAGAGCGTAGAGGAGGTCAACGGCGGGGCTGGAG
>CAJCIJ010000017.1 GCA_903970315.1 Actinomycetota bacterium | reverse complement strand
ATCGCGGCCGCGAGGGTTAGAAACGAGGATTTCATGCCTACCCAAAGCGCCACACCCCCTGTTGCCGAGAGTCTGCCGATTGCCGGCGATGACGCAGCGAGCCCTGCCACTCTCGTGGTGGAGAGGCGCCCGCGACTGATCATCGCCGACGACGACCCGGTGGTTTGTGCCATGTTGGAGATGTCCCTGGGGGAGCAATTCGACGTAGTCGGTGTGGCGGCTGACAGCGGCCAAGCCATCGATCTCGCCCGGGCGCAGCAGCCCGATGCTGCAGTCATCGACGTGGAGATGCCCAAGGGTGGAGGGTTGTCCGCCGTCCGTGGCATCGTCGACTGCGCCCCCGCCACTGCCATCGTCGTGCTCTCAGGCGATGAGTCCGATTCCGTTGTCCGTGAGCTGATGCAGGCCGGCGCCATGGCCTACGTGCGCAAGGGCTCGGCGCCGCAGACCCTTGCTGACTCGTTGACCGAGTCGATCAGGGCACACACACGTTGGGCGCCCGCAGGGCCTTCGCCGGCGACGCCACGATGAGTCCCCGGCTTGGCCGGCTGAAGGACATCGCCCGGCCGCGCACTCTCCGCACGGCGGTGTTCTCGGCAATCGGCCTCGTGATCGTGGTCATGACAGGCGCGTTCGTCGTCCTGGTCCTGGGCATCGGCGGGCTGAACGCCACCGGCACGCGTAGCCGTCGCTCCGGTGAAACCTTGGAGATCGCCAACGCGAGCGAGCGCTCGGTGGTTGATCTTGAGACCGGCGTCCGAGGGTACCTGCTCACCGGCGAGCGTACATTCCTCGCACCGTACGTTGCCGCTCGTGCGACCCTGGGACCAGAACTGGCCTCTCTGACGAGGCTGACCCAAGGCAATCCCACGCAGCACATGCGCGCGCTGGGCATCGCCAGTGCGGTGGCATCGTACGAGCGCTCTTATGCCGATCCGCTGGCGCGTGGCACTGGACGCCTGACCCGGTCTGAAGATGTGGCTGTCACGTCCACCGGCAAGCATCTCGTTGACTCGTTACGGCGCCGTTTCGCGCTCTTGGACCAAACTGAGCAGCGTCAGGCGTATCGGCAACGCGCGGGGACGGCATCCAGCGCGCGCAACGCCCTGATCGCTGCCGGGGTCACATTCGCCCTGCTTGTTCTGGTGCTCGTGGTGCTCGCCGCCTACCTCGTTCGGGCCGTTCTGGCGCCGATACGCCGTGCTGCAACGGCAGCGAAGCGTCTCGGTGAGGGCGACCTCGGGACCACTGTCCCCGAGCAGGGCATTGGCGAGGTGGGGGAGCTGGCCGGCGCCTTCAACTCGATGGCGGCGCTCGTGAAGGAGCGAGACCGAGCCCTGCAGGTCACAAACGACCGGTTCCAAGGATTCCTCGACTACGCAAACGCAGCCATCTTCATCAAGGAGCCCGCCGGCCGCTACCTGCTGGTCAATCGCGAGTTCGAACGCATTCACGCGGTCAACGCGCAGGACGCCGTCGGTCACGACGACTTCGAGATCACCTCAGCGGACCTGGCGCAACAGTGGGCCGAGGAGGATCGCGTTGTGCTCGCAGCCGGCGGGGCCATGTCCTTCGAGCAGGAGCTGCGTTTACCGGAGGGGCCGCGGACGTTCCTGTCGGTGAAGTTCCCAGTCAGCGACGACAATGGGACTGCGATCGCAGGCATCTCGACGGACATCACCGCCCAGAAGTACGCCCTGGCGCAGGCACTGGAGGCGTCGCGGCTGCAGTCCCAGTTCGTGGCGAACATGAGCCACGAGATCCGCACCCCTCTGAACGGCGTTGTGGGCATGACCGATCTCCTGCGCGAGACATCGCTGGACTCGCTTCAGCAGGGATATGCCGACGCCCTGGCTACCTCCAGCGAGGCTCTGCTGTCGATCATCAATGACGTCCTGGACTTCTCGAAGGTCAACGCCGGCCAACTGGAACTTGATCCCACCCACTTCGATCTGCGCGACGCTGTCGAGGAGGCGTGTCTGATGGTCGCGGGGCAGGCGAACGCTGGAGGCCTGGACATAAGCCAATGGGTTGACGCCGAGCTACCGACAACGGTCAACGGCGATCGAGGCCGCCTGCGCCAGATCCTGCTGAACTTGCTTTCCAACGCGATCAAATTCACACCCTCCGGGGAGGTGGCGGTACGCGTCCTGAAGGACCGCGACGATGTGCTGCGCTTTGAGATCTCCGACACGGGCATCGGTATTGACCCCTGTCAGGCGGTGGCCCTGTTCGACGCGTTCGTCCAGGCCGACCAATCGACGACCAGGCAGTACGGCGGCACCGGTCTGGGATTGACCATCTCGCGCGAGCTTGCCCTCCAGATGGGCGGCGCCATCGGCGCCGAACCCGGCGAGAGTGGGGGCAGTGTGTTCTGGTTTACCGTGTTGCTACCAGCCGTCGCGACGCCCGAGCGCCCCGTCAGATCCCGTCCAGACCTGTTCGGCCTCAGGGCGTTGATCGTCGAGCAGAACCCGGCCCACCGCACGACTTTCGAGCACTACCTGACAAGCTGGGGACTGGCATGCGAGAGCGTCGGCGAGCCCAGCGCGGCGGTCGATGCTCTGGAGCGCGCATCACAGAGCGGAAAGCCCTTTGCGGTGGCCGTCATCAATGTCGACTCCGAGCAGATCGATGGCATGGACCTTTTACGGGCGATCCGTGAGCGTCCCGGTTTGCAGGCGCTGCACGTCGTCCTGCTGAGCGGCCATCCGATGAGTCAGGAGGCGCTTGCAGGGGTCGATGTGTCGGCTGCCCTGACCAAGCCCATTCGCCAGTCGCAGCTTTTCAACGCGATCGCCGACGCAATCGCCGGCGTTTCACACCGGCATGAGCGTGTACCGCGCGCCAAGGGTCGCGCCCTGTCGTCGTCCCCGCTGGTCCTGATCGCCGAGGACAACGAGATCAACCGCACGGTGGCCGAGGCCCTGTTGGAGAAGCAAGGGCTCCGGAGCGCGCTTGCCCACGACGGGCGCGAGGCGGTGGAGATGGCTCTCGCCAACGACTACGCGGCGGTGTTCATGGACTGTCAGATGCCCGAGCTGGATGGCTACGAGGCGACTCGCCGCATCCGCGCCGCCGAGAAAGGTCACCACGTCCCAATCATCGCCATGACCGCGCATTCGATGCCCGGCGACCGCGAGCGCTGCCTTGGGGCCGGGATGGATGACTACCTGAGCAAGCCCGTCCGCTCGGCCGAGCTGGTTGGCGTCGTGACACGCTGGCTCGGCGGCCATCAGCCGGCGCCCGACCTGGAGGGTATGGGCGGCGGTGGGGCCGGCGATCGCCGGAGCCCGCCCCCGGAGGCCTACGACGTACTCGACAGGAGCACCATCGGTCAGCTCCGCGATGCGCTGACCGCCGAGATGCGCGAGGACCTCGTCGCAGCGTTCGAGCAGTCCTTGCCCAAGTCGGTCGCCGACATCGAGGCGGCCGGGCGCAGTGGCGACCAGGTCGAGCTCAGGCGCACGGCGCACCTCTTGAAGGGCACGAGTGCCACCCTTGGCGCCGCGCGGCTGAGGCTGAGTTGTCAGAACCTGGAACACAACGGCCGAGGGCAGGACGGCACCATTTCCGAGGAGCAACTCGTTCAATTTCGCGCCACTGCCAATGAGGCGCGCCGCGCGGTGCGCAAGGGGTTGTGTGCCCCCGGCCGGGTTCGCCGGGGAGTCCCGGCGCCGGCCGGCGCCGTCCGCTCCTAGGCCTGCGCCACCGCACGCTGGCGAAGGACGCGAGCGACCCGTAGCCAATCGCGCAGCTCCGCAGATCCTGGCTGGTCGGAATCCAGTGCTGCGCGGGCCGCGTGCGCGACGCCGTCGAGCAGTGACAGCCGCTCCCCGAGGGGAACCCCGGCATCGCGAGCTGCCGCCAGCACGGTGCCCGTGGCATGCGTGACGCGGTCAAACTCGCCCGAGGAGAGGCCCTGTCCGATCTCGGTCAGCCAGCGCTCCAGCGCGCCTGCGCCGCCGGGCGTGCCGAACCAGCCCTGGTCATCGCCCAAATAGATCGATCGCACCGAGACTCCTGCGATCCAGTGGCTTCGCTGCACGAGGATCGCGCCGATGTGCGGCAGCGGGGCCCGGGGCTCCACTGCCGCCCGTGTGACCGGACCCAGGTTCAGGCGCTTGCGCTCGCGCTCAACGTCGGAGCGCACAAGCCGACGGTGCCCGCCGCCGGTTCGCACGGCCGACAATCGCCGGTCATCGGTCCACCGCCTGACAGTCGACGAGGAGACCCCAAGCACCGAGGCAGCGGTTGCCAGGTGCATGGTCTCCACATCCTCGGCGCCGCACCCTGGGTAGGAAGACGCGCGCAAGGCCTCCGGAATGCGCTCTGGAGCCAGTGGCTCTGAGAACAGCGCGCCCTGAGCGTGCCGGCAACCCAGCCTGCCGAGTGCAGCGGCCTGGTCTGCGTTTGCGACACCGTCGGCCACGATTCGCATCCCAAGCGCCTGACCCAACGCCAGGATGGCGGCAACGATCGCGCGCGCGTGGGCACCGTCCGGAAGTTGGGCTACGAACGAGCGGTCAATCTTCACGCCGTACACCGAGAACTCGTTGAGGTCCGAGAGCGAGGAGTAGCCGGTCCCAAAGTCGTCTAGCACCGTTCTGAAGCCGATCGCCTGCAGCTCGTTCAGGACGCCAACCGGCGATTCCGGCACACCGAGTGGCGCCGTCTCGGTGACCTCGACGATGAGCGCCTCTGCGGGCAGGTCATGCTCACTGACGACTGCGCCGAGGTCGGTCACGAAGTCTGCGCTCGCTAGCTGACGCGGGGACACGTTGACGCTGACGGGGGGTACGGCCACGCCGGAGGCGCGCCAGTCCGCGAGCTGCAAACACACTGTCCCCAGGATCCAGCCTCCCAGCGAGATGATCAACGCGCTGCGCTCGGCCAGCGATGCGATCCGCTCCGGCGACACGTACCCGAGCGTCGGATGGTGCCAGCGGAGCAAGGCCTCCAGACCAACCGTGGTCCCCTCTGTCATGTCGACGATGGGCGCAAAGCGCAGCGCCAGCTCTCCACGCTCCAGCGCCATCCGCAGATCGCTCTCAAGGCCGACGTCGTCGCGCAGACGCGCGGAGGCCTTATCGCCCTGCAGGGCGAGCTGGTTGCCACCGCGCTTCTTGGCGAGTGCCGCCGAGTCCTCGGCCTCGACGAGCAGGCTGTTCGGCGTCGCCGGTGGGCCATGGACCATCGCGATCCCTGCGCTGGCGTGAATCTTGCCGCTGTCGGCGTCCAGTGGACACGCGATTGCGTCCAGGAGCACCTTGGTCACATGTACGGCCTGCTCCTCGGAGACGCTCTCCAGAAGTACCGCAAATTGGTCACCGCCAAAGCGGGCCAGGAAGTCAGTTTCGGCGGTCCCATCGAGTAGCCGCTGTGCGATTGTCGACAGCATCCAGTCGCCCGTGGCACGCCCGAGGGAGGAGTTGATCGCTTTGAAGTCGTCCAGATCGAAGAACAACACAGCGCCTGCGTGTCGGGTGTCGATCGGGTCGGCGACCGCTCTCTCCAGTCGCGCGTAGAAAGAGGCGGCGTTCGGCAGGCTTGCCTGGCCCGGGTCGTGCTCTTGATCGGTCAGACCGTGACCGGTCAGGCCGGGGCGTGCCTTTTGTTTGCCGTTCCCGTGGACCGACATTTGGAGCGTTCACTCTCGCGTGAAAGAGGGGAGAGGTCACGACCTCGGTCTCTGTTACCGAGCCGGTCGGAATACCCCAAATTGAGCGGTTGCCCCGGCTGTTAACGACTGTAGCACTGGAAGTTGTCATGGACCCTCCGAAGCTTGCATGGACTCATGCGCCGCGCGGTGCACGTCGAGCACATGGGTGTGGCGGCGTCGAGTCAGATCTCCGGTAGGCGCCCTGTCACGACGACGGCAAGGTCACGGCCGAGATCGCGGAGGTGGTCCGCCAGAGCGCGCGAACAGGTCGCCGCGACGCGCGAGCTTGCGACTGCACATGACTTCTTCCAAGGCACGCTTGACTCGCTGGGTTCACTTATCGCGGTGCTCGACGAGCGGGGTGAGATCATCATGACCAACCGCGCGTGGGACACCTTTGTCTCGCCGGAGGGTGTCACCCCGAACGGGGTCGGCGCCAACTACCTGGCGGTCTGTGACGCAGCGCTGGACGACGACCTGGCGAGCGAGGTCGCGGCGGGCCTGCGCGCGATCATTGCGGGCACCAGCAGCCAGTTCGCGGTTGGGTATCCCTGTCACGGACCCGATGTGCACCGCTGGTTCGGCCTCAACGCCACACGCTACGAGGGACCGGGGTCCGCGCGAGTCGTCGTAGCTCACGACGACATCACGGCGCGTCGAATGGCTGAGGCAGCGGCAGCGACGCAGGCTGCGCTGCTGGACGAGGTTGACATTTCGGTGATTGCCATCGACTCCGGCGGGCTGATCACCCGTTGGAACGACGGTGCAGAGCGGCTGTTTGGGTGGACCAGCGCTGAAGCCGTGGGTTGCAACGCCGCGAGTCTGATCGCCCCAGTGGACCCAGAACGCGCGGGCGCGGTGCTCACCGAGCTGCGTCGCGACGGACAATGGGAGGGCCAGCTCAGTCTCACGCGCAAGGACGGCTCGACGTTCCCCGCCCATTTACGACACCGGTTGATGGTCGATGAGAGTGGCCGCGTGACGGGCAGGATCGCCGCGTTGGTCGACGTAACCGAGCGCGTTGGCTCAGAGCGCGCATTGCTTGCGGCGCAGAACTACATCCGCGCCGTGGCAGACAGCATGGGCGAAGGCCTGTACACGCTCGATCCTGACGGCCGTGTGGTGTTCGTCAACGAGGCGGCAGAAGAGCTGCTGGGCTGGTCAGCCCAGGAACTGGAGGGGCGCGTGATGCACGATGTCGCCCACTCCTGGCGCCCTGATGGCAGTAGGCATCTCGTCGAGGACTGTCCAATTCGGCGCGCCCGCCGCGATGGCGTCACGGTGCGAATCGAGGACGACGTTTTCACATGCAGTGACGGACGGGCCCTGCCGGTGCAATACACAGCAGCTCCGTTCGTGACCGATGACGGCGTTGAAGGGTGCGCGGTCGTGTTCGCGGACATAACTCATCGCAAGGCGCGCGAACAGAGCATGGAGAGTGATGTGGAGACGCTCTCCTGGATCGGACGCATCAAGGACGCCCTTGCCGACGATCGTCTGGTTCTGTACGAACAGCCGATCATTGAGCTGTCCTCCGGTGACCTCGTGCAGCGCGAGCTGTTGTTGCGCATGCGCGAGCCCACTGGCGAGATAGTCGCCCCGGGCTGCTTTCTTCCAATCGCCGAGGAGTACGGCCTGATTGGCGACATCGACCGCTGGGTCATCGGGCGTGCCACGGAGATCGCCGTGGACGGCGGCCGCGTCGAGATCAATCTTTCTGCCTCCACGGTCGGCGACCCGGGCATTCTCGATGCGATTGAGGAAAGCCTGGGGCTGAGCGGCGTTGAGCCGAGCAGCCTGGTGTTTGAGATCACCGAGACCGCGCTGATTACCGACGAGGCTGCTGCCAAGGCGTTCGCGGACCGCGTACATGCTCTCGGTTGCAAGCTTGCGCTCGACGATTTCGGCACCGGGTATGGAGGTTTCACCTACCTCAAGCAGTTCCCGGTCGACGTTCTGAAGATCGACATCGAGTTTGTCCGTGACCTCCCGGCAAACCCCGACAGCGAGCGTGTGGTGGAGGCCGTTGTGGCGCTGGCGCAAGCGTTCGGTCTGCAGACGGTCGCTGAGGGCGTCGAGGACGCCGCAACGCTGGAGCTTCTAGAGGCGCTCGGCGTCGACTTCGCTCAGGGCTACCACATCGCAAGACCGCGGCCAGTCGAGCAGTCCCTCACATGTGCAATTCCCGACCCTGTGCTTTGAAGCACCCTCCTATCAGTGAAAACCAACGAAGGGAAACACCATGCACGCTGATCCCCACGTAGAGCATCACGACGACGAGCAGCACTCGCTTGACCAAGGTCAAGCGATGGGCGATCTCGACCAGAGCATCGCCAATCGCGAACAGGTAATCGTCGACCGCGAGCAGGTCGCGATCAACCACGCACAGGGTCGGCTCGACGACGAGGTGGCCGCCGCAGACTCATCGGACCTCGGGTCGGCCGCTCATCACGCCCGTCGGCAGGCTCAACTGCGCGGTCGTCAGGATCGGACCGATGCACGCCAAGGTCAGGCCGACCGCTCCCAGCTCGGCGCCGACGACCTCCAGGGGCTGCTTGACCGCCAACAGCACGACCTGGAGCAGCCTGAGGCCAAGAGTGACCCCTTGGGCCCCGCGCAGCTCCATAGTGCCGCCGCCGCGCGTATCGAGGCTACGGTTCAACGCGCCACTGATGCGCGCCGCCGGGCGCACGATGCCCTTCGCCGCGCAGACGAAGCCGAGCACCGCGCACAAGCGCTCAAGGGGCGCGCGATGCAAACCCAGCTGCCGGGCTGAACGCCTGCCAGCGCCAGTCGCCGACCACGAATGCCAAGCGACGACATCGCAATAGTCAAGCGTGCCTACGAGGCCTTCCGCACCCGCGACCTCGTCGATCTGGAAGCCATGGCCAGCGACGCGCTTGTTGTCCATAACCCGGTGACCGGGATTGCCGTTGGGCAGGAGCGCTACGAGGGCCGCAGCGCATTGGGCCGCTACCTAACGGACGTTGACCGTGTGTGGGAACGTCTCGAGGTGCGCCCGCAGACCTTCTACAGCCCCCGCCCCGGCGAGGTGCTCGTGGCCGGCACGGTGCTCATCGAGTACGAGGGCACTGCGCGACTGGTCGCGGCGGCATGGAGCTGGAGCCTCGTGGGCGACCTGGTGGTCTACCTGCGCGTCCTGCCGGGCGTCGAGGCGGACAGCATCATTGCGCTCGCGCGTCGCAAGCTACTGGATGACGCGGCCCGGCCTCGGTAGTGATCCGTCGGTCAGGCCAATACCGGGGCGGTGCACGGGATCCTGATGCCGGCGGCGCCGTCGCACGCCCCAACCAAAGTCCACGTGTGAGTCCCGCGGTCGTGCACGTCCGCGGTTGCGACGATAATGGTGGCGTGAGGGTGCTGCGGAACTCTGCGGTTGGAGTCATCGCGATGTTGGGCTGCACCGCCGCTTTTGCGCCGCTTGCCCAGGGCGCGGCAGGGCAGTCGGTGGGCACACCCGAACAGATCGCGTGGGTTCGAAGCGCCGCGTCCAGGTTCGTCACGGCCGAGTTGGCCGGCAACGGCGAATCGGCGTGCGCCGTGTTGAACCGGCCGCTGCGCGCCGTGCTGCACGGCACGACCTGCGCCCAGCGTTGGGATGCGCGTCTGGCGGCACTGCTCCGAAAGCCC
>CAJCIJ010000016.1 GCA_903970315.1 Actinomycetota bacterium | reverse complement strand
CGCGGCCGGGTCGCCACCCGCAGCGACGGCGCGCCGGCGAAGATCGTCGGCTAGCTCACAGGCGAGCTCTATCCCCGTAAAGCCGCCGCCCACGACGGCCGCGGTGAGTGGGCCGGCAGGACCGTCGCCAGTCCCAGACGGATCGCCAGTCGCAGACACCGCCGCTCTCAGCGCCACCGCCTGGTCGTAGGAGTCGACAGCATGGACAGTGCGCAGGCTGTCGGGCAGCTGCACGCGGCTGCCGGCGCACAGCACCAGCTGGTCATACGCAAGCTCTTGCTGCGCACCCCCGGCAAGCGTCAGCCGGTGTCGGGCAGTGTCGATCGCCGTCACCGTGCCGCGGCGTTCCTCCACGCCCACGGGCTCCAGCACGCCGGCAAGGGGAACGCGCACGCCACGCAGGTCTGACTCGTACAGCCGCGGCCGGATCACAAGCCAGCCGTCGGGGCTGACGAGGTTGATCTGCACCGTCTCTTGGGCCCTTGCCCGGCGCCTGGAAGCACTGGCGCCCAGGGCCGCCCAGACGCCGGCGAAGCCGCTTCCCACGATGACGATCCGGTGTTGGCTCATCGAGCCTGCCTCACGGTACACAGAAGACACATCCGCGCAGACTGTGACAGTGCAGGCCCCCGCGGTGCAAGCTCCCGCGGGCGGCGCGGGCTGTCTTGGAGGATCATTGCAGGCATGGACGAGCCGGTTCGCCCCAGCGACGTAACACGCCGACAGTTGATGGTCTTCGTGCGGCGCCTGGCGGCCTCGGGCGCGACAGTGACCGTGCTTCTGCTCCTTGGCGCCGTGGGCCTGTCGCTGTCTGAGGGTGTCGGCTTCTGGTACGCGTTTCGGTGGGCACTTGACACGGCGGCCACGGTGGGCGGCTTTCCCCACCCACATTCAACTATCGGCCAGATCGTCGAAGTCGCGCTGGTGATCCTGGGCGTCGGTACGCTCTTCTACGCCCTGGCGGTGGTCGCGGAGCTGTTTGTCGCCGGCCACCTCGCGGACCTGCTGTCACTCCGGCGCACCCAGAGAGCGATCGACTCGATGACAAGTCACCACATCATCTGCGGCTTTGGCCGAGTGGGCCAGCAGGTGGCGCGCGACCTGCATGCAGCGGGTGCTGGGTGCGTCGTGGTGGACCGCGACCCCGCAAGCCGCCAGCTGGCCGAGCGGTTGGGCATAGGCTTCGTCGAGGGTGATGCCGCCGAGGACGCTGTCCTCCTGGAGGCGGGCATTGCGCGCGCGCGATCGATCCTGGTCTGTGCCGACTCCGACGCGATCAACGTCTTCATCACGCTCACCGCGCGCGAGCTGCGGGCAGACATAGCAATCGTGGCGCGCGCTACGGTCGAGGACACCGAGAAGAAGCTGCGGCGCGCCGGCGCCGACAGCGTGATCTCGCCCTATAAGACGAGTGGCGCCGAGATGGCACGGCTTGCACTGCTGGAGCAGGCGCCGGCTTAGACGCGACTGCCGTCGGCGGCCCGTGGGCAGGGCTGGGCGGCCCTGCGGGCCGTGATTCCAGGTCGCGGGTAATCGACGCCGGGTCAGACGACCGCCTGGCCTGTAACGCCTGCTGCGACGCCGCTGTACTCACTGACGACCCGGCTGGGCGCACTCGCGACGCCGGCAGACTTGCTCGTGACGCCGGTGGAGCCCGTGGAGCCAGTCGAGCCAGTGCAGCCCGTCGATCCTGTCGATCCGGTGGCGCCGGTGGCGCCGGTGGATCCCGATGACCCAGTCGAGCCGGTCGATCCCGTGGATCCCGTGCAGCCCGGTTCGGTTGGTTCGGTCGTTGTGGTCGTTGTGGTTGTCGGTTCGGTCGTTGTGGTCGTTGATTCGGTCGTTGTGGTCGTTGATTCGGTCGTTGTCGTCGTGGTGGTCGTGGTGCCCGTGCTCCCTGTCGAGCCGGTAACACCGGTCGGACCGCTGGCGCCGGTGGGTCCGGTCGAGCCGCTGGGTCCGGTCGAGCCCGTCGCCCCACTGGGACCAGTTGAGCCTGTGGGGCCGCTGGCGCCGCTGGCGCCGGTGGGTCCGGTCAAGCCGGTGGTTCCTGTGACACCCGTCGGCCCACTGGGACCGGTCGAGCCTGTGGGGCCGCTGGCGCCGCTCGGTCCGGTCGAGCCGGTGGCACCGGTCGAACCGGTGGTGCCCGTGGAGCCCGTCGAGCTGGTTGTGCTCGTGGACGTGGTTGTCGTGGTCGTTTCGGCCAGGCAACCGCCTTGCGCCTGCGCAAGCGGGAAGATTCTGCTGAAGATGGTCAGCGACGGGCTACTGAGCTTGAGCTCGGGCGCAACGAGCGCTGCGGTCAGGTTCACGGGCGCTGTGAGCGTCCAGCACGGGTTCTTTTTGAGGTTGGCACTCAGGTTCAGACCGGCCTTCAGCGTCATCTCGGGCCCGGCAACGCCGTAGACGAGGACGTTCAGCTGGGGGATGACGTTGACGTAGACCGTGCCGCTCGCTTGCACGGTTGGTGGGTTGAAGACGAAGCTCTTGTTGAGCGAGCCGATTGGATAGAAACCGCGGCGGTCGGTCCAGCCGACGCCCGCGACCGCACTGATGCCCGCGTTCACACTGCTTGAAAGCGAGCCTTCCGCGCTGGCGCCGCCTTCGACGTACACCTTGATGTTGGACTTCAGCACCACCGGGACCCCGCTCACGAAGAACGTTGCGCTGGGTCCGGGGGTCGACAGCAGGATGGTCTTTGGGAGCTTGCAACTGGCGGAAGCGGCGACGACGCCGCTCAGTCCGGCGCTTGCCCCCGCGTTGGCTGTCAGGCTCGCGCTTTCCAGGCCTTCAAAAAAGGTCCAGTGGGCTTTGAGGCTGAGGCTGGCATTGAACTTCGCCGTTGCTGTGAAAGTCGCCGATCCGCTGCCCTTGCATGAGAACGCGCCCGCGAGTCGCGCCTTGGTCGGCGCTGCGCTGTTCTTGAGCGTCTCGTTGATCGAGCCTGTCGGGACCGCTTCGATCAGCGACGCCGGCACGGTCTTTACGAGTGTCTCGCCCTTCTTCTGCGACACCGATACGGCGCGGCCAAGGAAGCCGTTGGGCGCGTGCGGGCCGACGCCGATGGCGATGAAGTCGCCGGGCTTCACGTTGGCGACGCCGGAGTAGACAAGCGTCCCGGGCTTTCCTGGCGCCGGCACCGAGTCGACCTGCTTTGCCGTGATCACGACAGTCGGCTTCTTGGCCTTGGCGTGGTGGCTGCTGTGCGATGCGAGGGTCGCCGGTAGCGTCAAGCCGGGGCTAGCGGCCGCGACGGCGGGTGGCCCAACCAGCAGCGCTGCGGCGCACGCCAAGCCGGCCGTGGTCAGCCGGCCGCCACAGGCCAACCGGGACAGTCGCAGGGCCAAGCGGCTCGTTGCGTCAAAGCCCGAGGTGCCACGCCCCGCGCGTGAGCGTGGGTTGGGGCGCATCCGCATGCGAGCCCGCCTCGTCTGCATGAAGCGAAAAAGGTACTACAGATAGGGATGCGGTCAAGGCCACGTGACGGGCACGGCGCTTGGCGTGGCCGGCGCCGACTCGGACCCCGGGAGAAATCCTCGGGTTGGCGAGCCTGAGTCGGCCTCGCGCTCAACAAAGCGCGGCGCTGCCGCGCCCGGACCGGAGCCCGGGCGCGGATCGACGTGGCGCCAGTCAGTCGTCGCGGTTGTACGTACCGCAGTCTTCTTCGTTGAACGACGCAAAAATCGACGTGTCTTCGCCGCAGGCCTTGTTTCCACGAGCACCCCCGACCCACGTCAGTTCCGCCGTGGCGTGATTTGATCCGCCGCCGATCACCACGCTCCACTTGCCACTGGCGAGGTTGCCCTCGCCGCCGCCGACCCATGCCACGGGACCGTGTGCGACGCCCAGGTACCCGCCGCTGATCGACGCCACAGAACCGCTGGCCGTGCCGCTACTCACTCGCACTAGCGCCTTCGGGCCAGGCCCCGAGGCGCAAGCAATACGCTTGGGCTCCGTGTCGCACGCCGTCGAGGACCGCAATCGCCGCATGTTGCGGGCTCGCGACACGATGGACCGCGCGTTTGCGCAGCCGCTGGATGTGCCGGCGCTGGCGCGTGTCGCCCATGTCTCGCCCGCGCACTTCAGCCGCCAGTTCCGGGCGACTTTTGGCGAGACCCCACACCGTTACCTGCAACGCCGCCGAGTGGAGCGTGCGATGGAGCTGTTGCGCGAGACCGACCGTCGCGTCACCGACATCTGCCTCGACGTCGGATTCAACAGCATCGGCACGTTCACTCGCACATTCCGTGAGATCGTCGGTGAGCCGCCCTTGGCCTACCGCGCCCGCTTTGCCGGCGACGGCGCCGCGTTACGCGTGCCCGCCTGCTGGGCGATGGCCTGGCTGCGACCGGCCGGGTAAGAGAGCAGATTCGGAGTAGCGGGCCGCGGCAGCGCCGTCTAACGTGACGCCCATGCTCAAACGAATCAGCCACACCTTCATTCACGTTCTCGACCAGGACGAAGCGCTCGACTTCTACGTCGGCAAGCTCGGCATGGTCGTACATACCGACGCCGACCTCGGCGTGATGCGCTTTCTCACTGTGAACCTGCCGGACCAACCCGAGGTCGAGCTGGTCCTGATGCTCCCGGGACCGCCGGCTTACGACGAGGCCACCGCTGCGGAGATCCGCGAGCTCGTGGCCAAGGGCGCTGCGGGCGGCGGAGTGATCTTCCAGACCGACGACTGCCACGGCACCTACGAGCGATTACGGGCCGCAGGCGTTCAGTTCACCCAGGAGCCCACGGAGCGCTTCTATGGGACCGACTGCGCGCTGCGCGATCCCTTTGGGAACGCTATCCGCATAACCCAACCGCCATCCGGAGCAATCGTGGTGCCGTCGGCCCGGGAGCTACAGGCACAGCCCTGAGGGCAGGGACGTGGCGGGGCGGTGCTCAGGCCGCCTCTGCCTACTTCCCCTTCCTCTTCGCCTTCTTCGGCGGCTTGACCGCGAACTTCGCGGTCGCGGTGCGCCCGGGGAGACCGGTGATCGACTCGGGCGTGACGGCGATAGTCGCCGCCCCTACCGGTGAGGCGTCGGTGACTGTGACCGCGTGCTGCGGCGCTGTGGCCTGGGCGATAAGCGTCGCGCCATCGCCCTTGGTCACGCGCACCTGCACGAGGTAGGTGTGCGCGTTGGCAGACGGCTTCCAGCTCACGCTCAGCTGCCCGCCTGAGCCGTGAACCGTGAGCGCCGCCGGCTTTGCCGGCGCGGCCGGCGCGAGCGCCGTGAAGCGAGCGACCGTGACGTCGGTGCGCGGGCGGTTGTCGAGCGTGACGTCTGCCTCGATCGTGCGGCTGCCGCCCGGCCCGTCGCTCGGAGTGAAGTGAAGGACCCCGTGGGTTTGAGTGCTCGAGCCGATGATCTGGTCGACGCCGTTACCCTTTTCCCAGAAGACGACCTTCTCGTTGGAAAGCGGGGTCATGTGCCAGCTGAACGTGTGCTTGCCGTGGCCTGTGCCCGAAACGTGGCCCGTGACTTTCGGAGTCGGCAGCAGTACCGCCGCCTTGACTGAAGTCACGGCCGTCGAGCCGGGCTCCGGCGTTATCTTCCACACGCCGCCGCCGTGCTGGACTGCGATCCAGGTGCGCTTTTCAGTGGGATCCTGCAGCACCTGGAAGCCGTGGACGTAGTAGGGCGCCACGGAATCTGCGGGGACCTCGACGTGGACTCCGTGAGGGCCTGAGAGGGTGACCTTGGGGGCGCCGCTCGCGCCGCTCAGCTGGATCAGGTCGGAGCCCGTGCCGAGGTGCACGTTGCGGCTTGAAGTAGCCGCCGTGTTGAGCGCACCCTGGTTGTCACCTTCTCCAATGCCGAGTTCCAGTGTCTGCCAGGGACCGACCGAACAGCTGTGGCCGATCAGTTCCCACGATTCGGTCGCCCACGTGTAGGCCGCCCCCGGGCTCCAGCCGAAGCCCAACGCTTCCAGGTGCAGGCAGCCGACGGCGCCGGCGTCGGAGACGAGCACTTCGGCGCCTGCCGACAGCCCCACGTACTTGAGCGTCACGGTCGCCTGACCCTCGATGTCAAAGTGGCCTTCGTCGATCGCGCCCTGAAGCGAGGCCTTGAAGTAGATGGGGGCGTCGTCGTCGGGGTTGAATATCGCGCCGAAGCGGTAACCGCCCGGGTCGTAATAGTCGAAGTAGGCGTTCAGCCCCTTCAGCCACGCGACGGTGAGCTGGCCGG
>CAJCIJ010000015.1 GCA_903970315.1 Actinomycetota bacterium | reverse complement strand
GCGCGAGGTATCAGCGCGGCGATTGTCTGGGCGGTGGTGGTAGCAGGCACAGTCGAGACCTCCGAGATTACGTTGACTGTATTGACACTACCCGCTCGCGGCGCTTTGGGGACCACACACGTCCGACCGAGGGCTGTGATCGCAGGCCGAGGTCAGGCTGCGCTGGCGGCCGCTGTGCCACCGACGATCAGATCACCGCTGCCGCCGCGGCTATGGCCGGGGCCACGGCCGGCAATGCTGGCCATGAACAGGCTCTTGTCGATGCGCCCCTTGAACACGGGCACACCCAGCTCGATGCACTTCGAGAGCACCTCCCGGCGCTTTAGCCCGGCCTCCCTGGCAAGCTCGGTGGGCGTCAGATGGTTGGCCATGGGCAGGTCCCCCTTAACAGGTTCGCGGTGGGCGAGGGCGACGCGCAGGAGCGCGCGTAGCGGTGAGTGCAGCCGGGGCCCCGTCGGACGCTTACACGGACAGGGGCAATGCTGACCACGGGGTAGGTATACCGCCGCGTGCAGACGTTGGCAGCGCCGCCGCCGCCATCGGGGAGCCAGAGCACACGATCCCAGCCCGGAGGGTGTTCAGACGGCGTGGGCCTAAACGGGGTTGGGCACGTCCACGAACATGTGGCGCACGTCGAAGCGCTCGCGCAAGTGCTCGCCCAGGCGACGCACGCCGAAGGTCTCGGTGGCGTAGTGCCCGGCCGCGATGAAGTGGATTGACGCCTCGCGTGCCTGGGCCATCACACGCTCGGCGGGCTCGCCCGTGATCAACGCCTGCGCGCCGGCGTCGATGGCCTCGCCCAGGTAGCCGGCGCCGGCGCCGGAGACGATCGCCACCCGTTCTACGCGTGCGGGCCCGGAGTCAAAGACAAGCGGCTTGCGGTCGGTCAGCTCGTGGACGCGCTCAAAGAGCGCCGCCGCCTCGATACCTTCACCGGGCAGCTCGGCCACGAACCCGATCGCCTGACCGCGGTGCTCGGCAAACGGCTCCAGGTGCTCGGCGCCCAGCGAGCGCGCAAGCAGGGCGTTGTTGCCCATGGTTGGGTGGGCATCCAGGGGCAGGTGGTAGGCCACCAGGCTCATGTCGGCATCAAAGAGCGCCTGCAGGCGGCGCTTCAGCGTGGCGTCGACGCCACGCTGTTCGGAGTCCCAGAAGATCCCGTGGTGGACCAGGATGAGGTCGGCGCCCATCGCGGCGGCGCGTTGAAAGACCTCCAGCTGGCCGCTGACGGCGGTGACCACGGTGCCCACGTCGGCACCCCCGGGGACCTGGAGTCCGTTGGGGCAGTAGTCGGCAAACCGCCCCGGTTCCAGCAGGCTGTCGAGCTCGGCGAGGATGTCGGTGAGCTTTGCCGGCATGGCGATGGAGCCCGACGATACAACGCCCCGGACGCAGCGGGGCGCCGGTGGTGTGTGATACTTCCGCGCAGCGTCGGGGCGTGGCGCAGCCTGGTAGCGCGCACCGTTCGGGTCGGTGAGGTCCCCGGTTCAAATCCGGGCGCCCCGATATTGAAAGCCCCCGGCCCGACGGGGGTTTTCGGCGTGCCGGGGATGGCCTGAATCAGGGAGCCACGGCGCGTTCAATGGGCACAAAGTGCCCAATCTGCCCATACGGGCCTTGGAACCTCCGAGTTGGCGGGCGTTTGTAGTAGGGGGCTCACCGAAAACTCCGGTGCGAACCCCGGCCTCGTCAAACCCCAGGTGGTGACCCACCTCGTGACGCACGGTCTGGGTGACCTGCAGCCGGAGACGCTCGGGATCCAGCGCACGTTGGAACTCGATCGGCAGTTCGTCGAGCGCTGAACTTACGAGTGCCTCAAATTCCCGCTCGCTGTAATGCCTGTGTTCGGTCATGGACTCGTGGTTGCGAAGAGGGCCCCCACGATTTGATTGCAGGCGCGATCCTCGGCCCTAGGGTACAGTCCGCGACATCGCTGGGTAAACCACTGCGCAGAACGCGCAAAGGGAGGTCGGTATCGGATGGCACTCGGGTTCTACATCACCGCCAAGGGCTTTACACAGGAGCGCTACGACACGACGCTCGTCCAACTGGAGGAGGCCGGTGCGGGAGCCCCCGCCGGACGCATCTCCCACATAGCCCTTGAGACCGACGGCGAGATCCAGGTCTTCGACGTTTGGGAGTCCCAGGAGGCGTTTGAGGCATTCGGGGCAACCCTCCTGCCGATCCTCGCGGCGGCGGGCGTTGAGATGAACCAGCCCATGGTGGCTCGGGTTCACAACGAGATCAGGGCCTGATCGGCTAAGGCGATCCGTCCGCGTCGTATTCGTCGTGGCGACGCCACCAGGGACCGGTCTCGTTGCGGCCCAGCGGCGCGCGGTCCAGCCACGCGTACATGCCCCAGATGCCGTCGACGCCTCGCGCATAGGCCGAGTAGGTGTGGAAGACCACGCCGTCCTGGAGCGCGAACGCGCTCATGCCCGGCCCCTCTCTTCTGTACGTCGCCGGGTCCGTTCCGACGCTGTCTGCAAACTCGATCAGCACGGGGTTCTGCTCCGCGGGACGGTAGTCGGCAGTATCGAAGTTGTAGTCGACTGCCCCTGAGTGCCATTCCTGCGGGGTGTGAGAAACATTGAAGTCGTAGTTGAAGTCGCCGTCGAAGGACGACGCCCAGGGAAAGCTCCAACCCATCCGCTGCTTGTAGGCCTGCAGCTTTTCCAGCGGCGCACGGGACACGGCTGTGAAGGCGACATCGTGATTGGCAAGGTGCACCACCGAGCCGGAGAAGCCGTCGGCGATCGCCGAGCAGGAGGGACAGCCCGCCGTGTAGTCGGGCCCGAACATGAAGTGGTAGACCAGCAGCTGGGAGCGTCCCTTGAAAAGGTCCGCCAGTGACGCCGTCCCCTCGTCGGTTTCGAAGCTGTACTCCTTCTCGACGGGGACCCAGGGCAGCTGCTGTCGCAGCCGGGCCACCTCGTCGCCGCGCCGCGTGAGCTCCTTCTCGGCCTGAAGCAGAGCAAGCCGTGCCTGAAGCCACTCCTCACGGGTTCCCGTCTTGTGATTGGTCATCTTGCTCTCCTTCTCGCGATTACGAATCGACGGCCGTGTCCAAATGCAAAGACTCGGCGAGCCGCTTGATCCGGGTCAGCCGCCTGTCCCACTGCGCCGCCACTCGAGCCATTGCGTCGGCGGCATCGTCAAGTCGCTCGGGCTGCACTGCGTAGCGCACCTCTCGGCCGCGGCGCTGACCGGCGACCAGGCCGACGCGGTTCAGCACCACAAGGTGCTTGGCGACAGCCTGCCGGGTAATCGGCAGCCCCTCGGCCAGCGTGGTGGTCGTCGCCGCTCCGTTCTCCAACAGGGCTTCGAGCACGCGCCGGCGCGTCGGGTCGGCAAACGCAGCCCAGAGAGCGTCGTCCTCGGCGACTGCCGCGGCCATCATCGAGCCTCATCCTGGGCGCTGGAAGCAAGGTAGTCGAGCATTTCCCTCAGGTGCCTCTCCCAGCCCTGTTCGTGGTCTTCGCGGTAGCGGGCCCGGCCGTCGTCGTCATGTCTGACCGCCTCGATGCCACTCTCGATGACCCGCAGCCGTGTGCCGTGGGCCTCCGCGGTGAGGATGAACTCGACCAACGCCGAGTTGTGCGCACCGGGTCCGACCCCCTCCGGATGGCCCCAGCGGAAGGAGAAGCGGTGAGGGCGCTCGACCTCCACGACCCGGATCGCAACGACCAAGCCAGGCCCGCTGCCAACGGCGCCACCGCGGCCCCCCGGCGTCCAGGTGAGCGTGCCATCCGTGCCGGCGCGTGGCTCGACAGAGGCCTCATCGCTGAACCAGCGGCTGATCTGCTCCGGTTGGGTGATCACGCCCCAGACCACCTCGGCCGGCGCCTCGATCACTATCTCTCTTTCGATGGGCTCAGCAGACACGCTCGTCCTCCCGGTGGATGTG
>CAJCIJ010000014.1 GCA_903970315.1 Actinomycetota bacterium | reverse complement strand
GCCCGTGATCACGTCGACCCTCGGGGACTGTGTCGCCAGCACGAGGTGGATTCCAACGGCCCGTGCCTTCTGTGCCAGCCGGATGATCGAGTCCTCGACGTCGGCCGGGGCGACCATCATCAGATCCGCGAGCTCGTCGATCACACAGAGGATGTACGGCAGCGGGGGTTCGTTGCGCTTGCCACGGGCCTGGTTGAGCTCGGCAAGACTGCGCGTGCGCGCCAGCGACATGATCGAATACCGCTGCTCCATCTCCCTGACCAGGTTCGCCAGCGCGTTGGCCGCCATCCTTGGGCTCGTGATAACCGGTGTCAGCAGGTGGGGTATCGACTCGTAATGGTTGAGCTCCACCTGCTTGGGGTCCACGAGCACCATTCTCAGGTCGTGTGGCGTGGCCCGCAGCAGGACGCTTGAGAGCATCGCGTTGATCGCGCCCGACTTGCCCGAGCCCGTCGCGCCGGCCACCAACAGGTGTGGCATGCGCGCAAGGTCCGCGCCGATCGCCTTGCCCGCAATGTCCTTGCCCAGCCAGACCGTCAGCGGCGACCAATCGCGCGGGGGCTCCTGAAAGACGTCGCCCAGGCGCACGATGCGCCGGCGCGCGTTTGGCACCTCGACGCCCACAGCCTGCTTGCCGGGGATCGGCGCCAGGATGCGGATGTCAGTCGCAGCCAGGGCATAGGCAAGATCGTCCTTCAGCGCCGCCACCTTGGCCACCTTGGTACCCGGGGCCAGCCGCAGCTCATAGCGGGTGATGTGCGGGCCCATCACCGTGCCAATCACCTTTGCCTGCACGCCGAAGTGCCCCAGTGCCTCCACCAGGGTCGCAGCCACACGCTCCTGCTGGCTTGTGTCCGCAGCGGTGGCCGCCTCCTGCTCGCGCTTACCCGCCTTGCCCTTGCCCTGGGACCCGGAACGCTCCAGCACACCCGTGGGGACCGGCAGCGCCCAGGCGAAGCCGGGGTCGTCGGTGACAGAGCCGCGCAGACGACCCTGGGGCGTCAGCAGCGTGGGGTCCGGCGTCCCACCGGCGCTCGTTACGTCGTCGGAGGAGGTGGGGTGTGTGTCTTGCATTTGCGATGGCCGCGCGCGCGCGCGTACGCGCGCGCTGCCATCCGTTTGCAGAACATCCACAGCGGACGCGTCGTCCTGCGGCGGACCCTCGACGTAGGTCGACCGGTCCGTCAACGCTGAGCGCGCCGCAGCCGTGCTGGGGGTCGGCGGCGCCGGTTCGGCCACAGCCTCATCGCGCTCGGGCTCCTCGGCCTGGGCCGGGGCCTCGGCTTCGTGGGAGACCGCCAAGTCCCCCGTCGGCGTCCACGGCGGCTGGAGACCGTCGTCACGCAGATCGTGGGCCCGAAGCACCACCGCTCGGTCATCGGCGACGTCGTAGTCACCTGGGCTCGGCGGCGGCGTGGCCGGCCCAAGCATGGCAGCCAAACCGCGCCACAGCGACCGTGCGGCGACCGCCGACGCTCTGGCTGTGCGGGCAGGCGCGGTGGGAACGAGCAGCGCCACCGCAGCCAGCAGCAGAAACACGATCAGGATCGTCACGCCGAGGTCGCGTACAAGGGTGTGCGCGGCCCACCAGAGCGCCTGGCCCACGATCCCACCCCGCGCTTCCACATAGGACACCGACCAGTGCGACGCGCCTGCCACCGACGACCGCGTACCGGCCGCCATGCGCGCGCTCGATGCCTGGCCGGCGCTGACACCCAGCGTCCCCGCAGCCAGGGCCAGAACCACCGCGGCAAACAAGCATGCGCCGCCGGCGCGTAACGGTCGCAGTTGCGGAAAGGCCGGCCGGGCGAGCATCGTGGCGCCGACCAGCACCAGGGCCGGTGGCGCAAGCCAGCGAGCGCGGCCCGCCGTGAAGCCCAGCGCCACCGCCAGCCCATGACCGACGCCACCGCCGTCCCAATGCCCGTAGATCACAAACGCCATGAACAGACCCAGCGCGCACAGACCCAGCGCCAGCACGTCACGCTGGGTCTGGGTGAGCTCGGTCGCCCGGATTCGTGCGACCAGGCCAGCTCGGCGCGCCGAGCGGCGGCGCTGCCGCCTGCCCAGGCTCCACTGTCGGCGACCGCCAGACGCCGCCCCGGAGCTTCTCCGGCGGCGTGCTGCGGGTCGCGAGCGCCCGCGCGCGGTGCGCTGTCTGGTGGAAGGCATAGATGTCAGCCGCGCCTTGGGCGCGCCTAATGCCTGTTTCGACGGCCGGCGGCAGCCACCTGCCACCACCGACAGCGGTACACCTGCGCCCTTACGCGCGCTTTAGCGACCACCGCTAAACAGTCATTAGCGGCACATAGGAGCCGCACCGACGCGTCTGGTGCAACGCCAGGCACAAGCGGCAGTCCAGGCTATTTTGTCTGAAGGAGGCGCAATGACGATCGACGGCTTACATCGCTCGGCCCGCGTGCTTGTGGTCGAGGACGACCGCGAGATCGCTGAGGTCCTGCAGCGCTCGCTGCGAATCGAGGGCTACGAGGTGCGCTGTGCCCGCGATGGCTCGGCCGCCCTGGAAGAAGGGCGCACGTTCTCGCCGGACCTCGTCATCCTGGATCTGGGGCTACCCGGCGAGCTGGACGGACTCGACGTCGCCCGCACGATGCGCGACCAGGGCGACACGCCCATTCTCATCCTCACCGCCCGCGACGCCGTCGATGCCCGTGTGGAGGGCCTTGACAGCGGCGCCGACGACTACCTGGTCAAGCCGTTTGAGCGCCAGGAGCTGCTTGCGCGGATGCGCGCGTTGCTGCGCAGGCGTCCGCCGCGCGGCTCGGCGGCCCTGTGCGTGGGAGATCTGGCGCTGAACCCCGACACGCATGAAGTAGCGCGGGGCGAGCGGCAGATCGAGCTCACCCAGCGCGAGTTTGAACTCCTGGAATACCTGATGCGCAACGAGCGCATCGTGATCTCGCGTCAGCGACTGCTGGACGAGGTGTGGGGCTATGAGCCCTTCTCGACCACCAACACCATCGAGGTGTTCGTGTCCAACCTCCGCCGCAAGCTGGAGGGCGACGGCGAGCCGCGCCTGCTGCACACGATCCGAGGAGCCGGCTACGTCCTTCGGGCCTAGGCTATGGCGCCTGCCCCGGCGCGCCGGCCAGGCGATCTCGGCTGCGTTTGACAGGCTGCCCATACGCACGCGGCTGGCCGCCGGCTCGGCGTTTTTGACGTTCGCCATCCTGTGCTCGTTCGCCCTGGTCGTCGGCGCCCTGACCGCCCACCGCCTGCGATCCGACTTCGACCACCAGATCACCCATACAGACGAAAAACTCGCCGAGCACGCGCGCGCCTACCTGAACGTGTCCACACACGAAATCGAACTGGTCCCCAAGCTCAGCGAATTGGCGCTGCCGGAAGGGTCGGTGGTCGAGGTGCTCAACGAAGGCGGTCAGGTGATAGCCCGCTGGCCCGAACACTCTCCCGCGCTCAACGCACCATCGCCGACGGCGTCCTCGACGGGCACCGTGCCCCTCTTCCGGCTGCTGCGCGCCTCCGCCGGGCCCTCGCTGACCACCGTCGCCGGGTACCGCGTGGCCAGTGAATCGGCGTTGCTGGACGTCGCTGGGCTGGGCACGCCGGTGGCGCCGATCACGATCGAGTACGCGCGGCCGGAGGTCGACGCGGACACGACCGTGGCGCGCGTGGAGCTGCTGCTGGTGCTGGGGGTGCTGGCCGGCACGGGGCTGGCACTGCTCGCCGGTGTGATGCTCGCACGCCGTGCAATGAGCCCCATCGCGGCGCTCACGAGCGCCGCTGCGACGATCGCACGCACACGCGACAGCTCATTGGCAATGCCGCAATCAAAGGCCGACGACGAGGTCGCCGAGCTGGCGCGCACGCTGTCGGGCATGCTCAAGGAGCTCGACCGGGCCCAGACCGAGACCGAGCGCACGCTCGCGCGCCAGCGGCAGTTCGTCGCCGACGCCTCGCACGAGCTGCGCACGCCACTGACCAGCGTGCTGGCCAACCTCGAGCTGCTGGCCGACGAGCTGAGCGGCGAGCAGGCCGAATCGGCCAAGGCGGCGCTGCGTTCGACGCGGCGGATGCGCCGGCTCGTCGGTGACCTCCTGCTCCTGGCCCGCGCCGACGCCGAGCGGGCGCAGCCCCACCGGCCGACCGACCTCGCTCAGGTGGTCATCGACGCGGCTTCCGAGCTCGGCCCGGTGGCCGAGCACCACGAGC
>CAJCIJ010000013.1 GCA_903970315.1 Actinomycetota bacterium | reverse complement strand
CGCACGCCTGGCCGGCACCGCGGTCGACGTGTCGCCGGCACCGGGATCGCAGACCGCTAACCCCGACACCCAGATCAGCTTCCTCGGAGCGCCCGCCACTGAGATCCATTCGGTCTCCGTGGTGGGCTCCACCAGCGGCGCCCACGCAGGTCGGCTGGAGCCGTACTCGCAGGGAGACGGCGCAAGCTTCTTGCCAACGGCGCCCTTCCACGACGGCGAGCGGGTGACCGTGAGCGCTTCCATCGGCACGAGCACGGGGGCCAAGAATGTGAGCTTCGACTTCAACGTGGACACCCCCTACCCCACAGCGAGTGTCCCGCCCTTTGAAAACCCGCAGTCCGCGCCGGCCGAATATCAGAGCTTTGCGACGCTGCCGGGCGCGCAGGTCCCCATCATGACCGTCGCTACGCCCGACCGCGACCCCGCTGCCGGCGACATCTTGACCACCAACGGGCCCGGGCCGGGGCAGTACGGACCGCTCATCTATGACCCCGCCGGCCAGCTGGTCTGGTTTGACCACCTGGCCTCCGGCGCCATCGCCGAGGACCTCAACGTCCAGCCCTACGACGGCCACAACGACATCACCTACTGGCAGGGCAAGGTGCTTGACCTGGGATTTGGCCAGGGCGAAGACGTGGTGCTCAACGACCGTTACGAACGCGTGGCCACGGTGCACGGCTCAAACGGTCTGCAGGCCGATCTGCACGAGTTCCAGCTGGCCGGCGACGGCGTGGCCTACATCACCGCGTACAACCCGATCCGCTGCGACCTCTCATCGGAAGGCGGCAGCCGCGACGGCGCCATCACCGACCCCGTGATCCAGGAGATCGACATACGCACGGGCCTGGTGCGCTGGGAATGGCACAGCCTCGACCACGTGGCCGTGGCCGACTCGGAAACCGCCGCGCCTGAGAGCACGACCCCCTGGGACTGGTTTCACCTGAACTCGATCGATCCCGAGCCCAACGGCGACCTGTTCATCTCGGCGCGCTCCACCTGGGCCGGCTACCAGCTGCGGGCCGGCACCGGCACGGTCCTGTGGCGACTCGGCGGCAACGACAGCTCGTTCAAGCTGGGGCCGGGAGCACAGACCGCCTGGCAGCACGACGGACGCATGCTCGCCGACGGCGAAATCACGTTCTTTGACGACGGCTCAAATCCGCCCATCCACAAGCAGTCACGTGGGGTGCGTATCGGACTTGACTTCCAGAACCACACGGCGCACCTGGTGGCCGCCTACACCCACTCCGGCCCTCTGCTTGCCTATAGCCAGGGCAACATGCAGACCCTTGCCAACGGCGACGAGGTTATCGGCTTCGGCTCGGTGCCCGAGATCGTCGAGTATGCGCCCAGTGGGGCGGTGCTCTTTGACGCGCACCTGCCCTTGGAGCTGGACTCCTACCGCGGCTACCGCTATCCCTGGACGGGACAGCCGGCTACCCCACCCACGGCGGTGGCCAGCCTCGACAGCACCGGCGAACAGACGGTCGTGCACGCCAGCTGGAACGGCGCCACCGACGTCCACTCCTGGCGCATCCTCGCCGGCGCGCACCCCACGGGCCTGCAGGCGCGTTCGACCATGAGCGACAGCGGCTTTGAAAGCTCCACCAGCCTGCCGGCCTCCTATGCATACGTGTCCGTGCAGGCGCTTGGCAGCTCCGGACAGGTGCTCGGCAGCTCGCCCCCCGTGGCCGTGTCCAGCTACGCAGC
This sequence comes from Actinomycetota bacterium, assembly GCA_903970315.1. Lineage (GTDB taxonomy): Bacteria > Actinomycetota > Thermoleophilia > Solirubrobacterales > Solirubrobacteraceae > Palsa-744. Next base: position 1,423 of record CAJCIJ010000013.1, on the reverse strand, counting down.
GGGGCTGCGGTGAGCGCTGCGGCCGTCAGTAGTGCGTCTGGCCGCCGCCGTGCTTCCCTGCGCCCGTCGTCGTGGTCGTCGTGTGCGTCTGTGCGCTTGAGGTCGCCGAGCTGGAGCTTGAGGAGGCTTCGCTGCTCGAACTGCTGCCGCAGCCTGCCACCGCAACCGCGGCTGCCGCGGCCACCGCGGCGGCCAGTAGCGTTCGTCTCATCTGCCGGACTCCTGTCGTCGTTTGGCGGAACCGGCGGCCAGCCTACCAGGCGTCCTGTAGAACACCGCTGATGCCCGACAGCCAATCAACCCCTCCACCCGTGGTCGAGCCGGCGCAAGCCAACGGCGCCAACTCCGGCGGCGGGCCCGGCACCAACGCACCGGCGCCGGGGGGCTCCTCGCATCCGCCAGCGGCCCAGCCCGCGACAGGCTCGCGCGAGGGATGGATCCTCGGTGTCTGCTGCGTCGCCCAGTTCATGGTCATCCTCGATCTGAGCATCGTCAACGTGGCGCTGCCGCACATCCAGTCGGCGCTGACCTTCACGGCGCCCGAGCTGCTGTGGGTGGTTGACGCCTACATGATCATGTTCGCCGGCTTCCTGATCCTGGGAGGCCGCGCAGCAGACCACCTGGGCCAGCGCCGCGTCTTCGTGGCCGCGCTGGCGCTCTTTTCGATCGCCTCGCTGATCGGCGGCCTTGCCCAGGACCGCGAGATGCTCGTCGCCGCCCGGGCCCTACAGGGGTTTGCCGGCGCTTTCATGGCGGCGTGCTCGCTGGCGATCATCACCTCGACCTTCCAATCCGGGCCGAGGCTGCATCGTGCCATTGGACTCTGGGCGGCGATGAACGGTGCCGGCGGCGCCGCCGGCGTGCTGCTGGGTGGCGTGCTCACCGAATTCCTTACGTGGCGATGGGTCCTACTGATCAACCCGCCCATCGGGCTGGCCTGCGCGGTGGTGGCGTTCCTGGTCATCGCCGAGCGCCGGCGCGTCAAGTCGGGCAAGAGCTTTGACATTGCTGGCGCGCTGACGTTGACGGTCGGGCAGCTGGTCCTGGTCTACGGCGTCGTGGAAGCCGGGCTTGCCGGATGGAGCGCGTTCGTGGCCTGGGGTCCGATCGCCGTGGGCATCGTTCTGCTGGGGGCCTTCAATCTGATCGAGGCACGCGCAGCGGCGCCTCTTGTCCCGGTCAGGGAGCTGACCAAGCCGCTGCAGATCGCAAACGGCATCGTGGTGCTGTTCAGCGCCGCGCTTTTCCCCATGTGGCTGTTGAGTTCGCTGTATCTGCAGCAGGTGCTGGACCTGTCGCCGCTTCACACCGGGCTGATCTTCTTGCCAATGACGCTGGTGATCTTCGCCGTGGCCTCGCGCGCGGGCAAGCTCGTAAGCCGCTTCATAGAGAGCCTTCTCGATGCAGAAGAACTCGATCAGGC
>CAJCIJ010000012.1 GCA_903970315.1 Actinomycetota bacterium | reverse complement strand
CGGCCTGAGGGTGCTGACGGCCCCCAAGGGGCTTCGCATTCCGTTGGGGCCTCCTCCGCTTCCCCCAATGAGCGAGGCAGAGGCTGGGGCGGTCGCGTGGAGTCAGGCACAGGCCGCGCAGCGCGGGCGGGGGCTCACCCTGCAACAACGCGACGCAGAGTCGGTGAACACAATGGCGAGCAAGGGCGCCCAGCAGGAGGCGGAGCGGGCATGGCCGGCACCACCGGCAGACACGCCGCAGATCGGCCACGTGCCCACCAGCCAATACGAGCCCGGGCGAATCGGAGCCGCCGCCTTGAACTTGTCTCATCATCGGCAGCGGCTCGAAGATGCAAACAAGCTGCTGTTGCTTGTCCAGCAGGTCTGGGATGAGCTTGAGGACATCCGCTACCGGCTCGCGAAGGCCAAGCGAGAGCAGCGAGGCTGGGGCACTCAGCAGCTTCCCACGGCCCGTTTCAACGACTGGACCCAGTGTGCCGTCGCGGCGCCCCACGTCGAGGTCCGGCGGGCTCTCAGTGGAGTTAACGCATGGGTCAACGAATGGAACCGTGAGATGTGGGCGCGAGCGGAATGGGAACAGAACCCAGGTAGCATCATGCGCGGAAACACGCTCGAACTCGACTCCCACGACATCGCGGCCTTGGACGACGGTGATGGTCGGGTACGAAATGCCCAAGAACATCTCGAGCGACTTCGAGACGCGCTAGCGGAGACGCACACGAAGCGCGTAGGCGCCGCCAATTGAGATGTACCCCGCTAGGCGCCGGTCTGGCCTCAGTACCGGGAAGTGCCGAGGGCATCGCAGGGTTGGTGGCTGTCCGTGTGCGCCTCCCACAAGCGGAGGCGGAACGGCACTCGTTGCGGGACGACCGCGTGTGCTGCGTGCCGCCACTTGACATTGGCCGACCCAGAGACGAACATGTGTTCGTATGCCATCGGGCTCGGGCGTCATTCCATATCCGCGGGTGCGGGCAGCCATAGAAAAGGGCGATCTGGGTTTCCTGCTGACCCACGCCAGGGACCTCCCACCCATCGGCTTGGCCGACGCCCTGAGGATCTGCCTGATGTATCGGGACCAGGACAGCGAGCGCTACGACGCCGCGGCCATCCGGTGGCTGATGCGATTCGTCGCCGAGGTCAAGGACGTGTCGCTTGAGGACATCGAGAGCGCCGCGGCCGCGCTGGACGCCTTACCCGAGCATCCAAACGGCGCGATGGAGCAGCTGTCTGCGCTCTGTGTCCGCCACGGGCTGGCGCTGTGAGCGCGCCAGGCGATCGGGGGACGCGACGCTGCCGACCGATGAGGCCTCCTGCGCAAACGATGCGGACTGCAAGCCTCCGCAGGAGACAACGTTTGTGCGGGACGAAGCCTTCCTGCGAATAACATGGAACCTGTGACGTTACGCAGGAGCGGCCAATAATGCAGGAGCCGAGTCTCTCAATAGAGCGCGAGGCATCTCATCGGCTGCCGGCACTGCTGGGGGAGCTGCTGGGCGAAGGCGCACCCATCCAGGTCAGCAGGCCCCCGAGCGACCGCGGCATCGACGTGCTGGCGGTCGATGGCCGAGGGCGCCAGTGGGTAGTAGAGGTCAAGAGTTCGAGCAGCCCTGGCCGGGTAGCGCTGGCCGCACGCCAGCTGCACGCGCTCGCCACCGGCAAGACCCTCCCACTGCTTGTGGTCCCGCATATGTCGCCAGCAGGCGCCAAGGCCGCAGAGGACGCCGGCCTCAACTGGCTGGACCTTGCGGGCAACGCCCGCATCCGTGCGGGCGAGCTCTACGTCAACGTGCAGGGACGCCCAAGCCAGCACCGCCCGCGGGGGCGCCCCTCCTCCCCATTTGCTCCAAAGAGCGCTCGTGTAGCTCGCGCGCTGCTCCTGGAGCCTGGCCGGTGGTGGCGCCAGAAGGATCTGGTGGCCGCCACGGGACTTGACGACGGCAACGTCTCGCGCATCGTGCGCCGCCTCGATGACGACCTCCTGCTGGAACGCCGCGAGCTTGAGTTTCGCGCCCGTGACGCCGGAACCTTGCTCGACGCCTGGGCGCCGGACTACCGCTACGAGCGGCACGACATCCTTCAAGGGCACGTCAGCGGCAGTGGCGTCGAGGTGGCGCGCGCGCTCGCCAGCCGACTTGACGAGCTCGACATCCACCACGCCTTCACCGGACTGCCGGCCGCGTGGGCAATCGATCACTTCGCCCAGTTTCGCGTGAGCAGCGTCTACGTCGAGGGCGACCCGCGCGATGTCGCCGCGCAGCTCGACATGCGCCTTGGGGTTCGAGGCGCCAACGTGCAACTCATCGGACCGGACGACAGCGGGGTGTTTCTCGGCGAGCAGGCCTACGACGGCCTGAACTGCGTGGCGCCCGTGCAGGTTTACCTCGACCTGCTGCATCTACCCGAGCGCGCCAAGGACGCCGCCGAGCACCTGCGGCTGCATGATCTGCGGGGCCATGCCGCCGCCGCATAAGCCACGCATCAAGAGCGGGTATCGCCGCGAGGAGACCGAACAGGTTGAGTCCGCATGCCTGACCGTCGCCCTCACGCTCGGTGGCCTGATGAAAAACCTGTGCATCGTGGGCGGGCTGGTCCCCACGCTCATCATCGATCGTCAGAGCACTCCCGAGGCAAGCGAGCCCCACGTCGGCACCAACGACCTCGACGTCGGCCTGGCGATCGCGCTGCTCGACGAGCAGCAGTACACCGAGATCAGCAAGAGGCTCCGCCAGGAGGGATTTGAGCGCGACGTCAACGACCAAGGCAACCCAACATCGCAGCGGTGGAAGATGGCGAACCTCAAGGTGACGGTCGACTTTCTCATGCCGCCACTTCCCGGCGGCGACGGTGAGCGGCGGCTCCAGAACCTTGAGGCCGACTTCGCCGCGATGGTGATGCCTGGACTCGAGCTGGCCTTCGAAGAACGCGAAGAGG
>CAJCIJ010000011.1 GCA_903970315.1 Actinomycetota bacterium | reverse complement strand
CCACCCGTGTGATCGCCCAGGTGCCGGAACCATACCGGCGCTACGGAGATGCTCGCTCTGCTCCACACACCCCCACTTCGCGACCACTCTGAGCCCCCGAGACGACGTCTAAAGGATGTTGACGGCACGCGAAACCACCAGACCGATCGTGACCAGCGAGACCAGGGACTGCACACCCATCACTGCCTTGGCCATCGGGGTCAGCGGCATCGTGTCCGTCGGCGAGAACGCCGTGGCATTGGTCAGCGACACATACAGGTAGTCGATGAAACGCGGCCGCCAGAAGCGTGGCTCGATGCGATCGTCGGACATCTGTGGAAAGAGAAAGTCCGGGGGCCCGTCGTGGCCGGCGGCGCGCTTTCCTGGGCCCCCGCGGTCGATCTCCCAGTACCACAGCCCAAAGATCAGGAAGTTGGTCAGCCAGATGAGCACACCAGAGACGATCAGCTGTTCACCATGGGTGACGCTGCGATGAAGCAGCACGTGGGTGAGCGCCAGCAGGGCATAGATGTTGGCGGCGCTCACGAACGCTGTCAGACCAAGGGCGGACCGCCGGCGGACCGTGTGCTCGTGCTCCAGCTGTCGCGGCGTTGCGAAGAACATGCCGATGAGCAACGCAGCCTCAAGCGCGGGCACCAACCACTGCGGCCCTGCGGTCAGCCGCTTTGGCAGCGCCACCTGCAGGCCGATGGCGGCGGCGATCGTTAGCTGTGCAGGCCAGAACGGCTCCGGCAAAGCCGGTGGCGGATAAGAACGACCGGGAGCGGCTGCGGTCTGTGCGGCCACAAGCTCAGAGCGTAAGGGGCGGCTCGGAGGTGATCGGAACCCGCTCTGACACAATCCGTGACCGTGCAACGCCTGATCTTCGATCCCGATTACGTGCTGGGACGCGAGCGCATCTTTGCCTACCTCGCTGAGCACGAGCACCTCGCGCCCGTCTTTGGCGCCAAGATCCGTCGCATCAGCGACGGCAGCGACGGGCACCGCAACGGCGTCGGTTCCTCGCGCGAGCTGCGAATCGGTCCGCTGCCACCGCTTGAGGAGACCGTGGTCGAGTTCGTGCCCAACGAGCTCATCCGCTACCGCATCACCAAGGGCTCTCCCCTGCGTAACCACGACGCAACGATGCGCTTCACCGAGCGTGGCAGCGGAACCCACCTGCACTACGAGATCGCCTTCGGTGCGGTCATCCCCGGCCTGGACATCGTGGTAGCGGCAGGTCTGCGACGTGCGGTAAGCCGCGGACTCGCCAACGTCGACGCGCTCGCCTAGGTAAGGGCGATCGGCCGGCCGCCGGCGACGACTACCTGCCCTCGTATAAGGGACCGGCGTTAGCCGCTGTGGCCGTGGCTCACGGGTGTTCGGCGCCGCCCGGTGCCGGCGGCTTGTACTTGCCGCGCAGCAGACCGACCACCTGCCCGGTGAGGCCCATGGTGGGCCCGCCGACGAGCTCCCAGGAGCGCGCGATGCCGAACAGGGCGCAGACGATCACAAGCACACAGATGGTCTCAAGGTCACCGGCGTCCGAGGGGCGCCGATCGAGTCCCATGGCAGTGAGCAGCTGAACGACGAAAACGCCAAGCAGCCCGATCAGAAAGACCAGGTCACCCAGTCGAATTCGCTTGGCGTGCCAGGCGGGCGCGGCGCGTACCAGGCAGCCGGCGATGAACATCAGGCCGAGGATTGCAACGGTCGTGGCGGCCCCAGCGCCGACGTGGCGGCCGGGGACCAGGCCGAACAACGCGACAGTCAACGCATTGGTAAAGGCCGTGAGGGCGGCTGCCGCGCGCACGGCGTGAACCTCTGATGCGTCCGGGCCCAGGACTCGCTCGGGCGCAACGGAGATCGCCACGAACAGCAACCCGATAAGGGCGCCCGCGACGCTCGCGGAGGCCTGAAAGAACTCATGCGCAGCGCCAAAGGTCATGTCAGCAAGCTAGCCCCGCGTGCGGCCGGACCGCGCGCCCAGCGCGATCAGGGCAACTCCTGGGCTCGCCGCGCGCAAATGGATTCCGGAGAGCTGCCGGTTTTTAGGCAAGATGGACGCGCACCTCGCAGGGTTTGCCGTCGGCGGCGCTGTGAATACAGGCACTCAATCGGATCGTAAGGAGAACGGCGATGGCAATAACCACTGGTTCCACAGCACACCTACCGGCGCTTGGCGAGCACGAGCGCGCCGAGGTGGGACGCGAACTGCAGGCAACACTGATTGAGCTCGTTGACCTGTCGCTGCTTGGCAAGCAGCTGCACTGGAGTGTCGTGGGGCCGCTGTTTCGGCCTTTGCACCTCTATCTCGACGAGCTGATCGACGTCTGGCGCGATGCCTCAGACACCGTCGCCGAGCGTGCGGTGGCACTCGGCTACTGGCCCGACGGGCAAGCTGAGGTGGTTGCTGCCGACAGTAAGGTGGCGCCCGTAGAGCGTGGCGCGATCGAGGATCAGGCGCTGCTGCACTTGCTCGTCGAGCGCGTCGCCGACGTAACCGAGCGGATCAGAGAGCGCATGGATCGGGTTGGCGAGTTTGACTCGGCGTCCGAAGATGTCCTGGTTGGCGTCGTGCGCTCGCTTGAGGAGCAGCTCTGGATGATCCGCGCCCAGCTCCCGCAGAACGGCTGACTACAGCGGCCGGCGGGACCGTTGATCACAACGGTCGCGGACGGGCACGACCGGGTCATCACGCAAATGCGCTAGGCGCCCCTGCGCCGTTGCGCTACGTGCTTGCCACGCAAATGCGCTAGGCGCCCCTGCGCCGTTGCGCTACGTGCTTGCGAGCTCGATTCTTACCGTCGCCGGCTGACTCTCCAGAGCGCGGAACATAGCCGCGGTCAAAGACCGGCCGAGAGGTGTCTTGGCGAAGGTCGCGATCCGCGCTGTGACGTCGTCGTCGGGGAGCAACTCCGCGGTGCCCGCCCGCCAGTGACGGCCGCGACGGACCCGGACCTGCGGTCGGGCCTGGAGGTTCAGCACCCAGCCGGCATGGCTCCCGTGCTGTGCGATCAGCCAGAGGGTGTCGCCCTCCGACGTGCAGATGATGGGCGTCTGACGCACGGCTCCGGTGCGTCGGCCGTGTGTCTCGACAAGCGCCATTCCTGGCGGGGTCACGCCCAGCCTGAAGAGAGCACGCATGAGCGGGTTCAGCGTGTAGCGACCTAGAAGAATCTCGATGCGCCGCTTGATCGGCCGGTCGGCTGGTTGTGTCACTGCGTCACCTCCGTGCGCGCCGGATGGACGGCGCGCCAGCTGGAAATCCGCCGGCCGGCGGCCGGTGGGCACGGCTCAGAATGCAGGGTCGGTCAGCACTATATGCGCCACTGTCGTGTGCTTGAGTTTGCACATGTCACCGTCTGAGGTCGATCGCACGGCAGGCGTGCCTGCCGCAAACAGCGACGCGGGCGTCAGCGAGATCGCTCGCTTCCTGGCCGAACAGGCGCCCTTTGACGTGCTGGCGCCGCAGGAGTTGGCAGAAGTCGTGGCGCAGACCGAGCTCGAGTTCTACCGCGCCGGCGCTGTGATTCTCAGCGAGGACGGCGGCCCCGTGACGTTCCTGCGCGTCATTCTCAGCGGTGCGGTGGACATCTCACACAACGACCAGCTGCTTGACCTCTTGGGCGCAGGGGACATGTTCGGCCACAGCGCCATGCTCGCGGGCCTGCCACCGGGCTTCCAGGCCCGGGCGGCCGAGGACACACTCTGCTACCGCGTACCCGTGGCGGTTGCCAGGCCACTGCTTGACCGGGCTGCAAGCAGAGAGGTAAGGGTTGGCGTCCACGAGCCCGCGCATCAACCCGTCGCCGAGCTGATCCGCACCCAGACGGTGCAGTGTGACCCCGAGCAGACCATCGGCGATGTGGCCCGCGCGATGACCGAGGCGCAGGCCGGCGCGGCCGTCGTGAACCTCCAGGACGGGACGATTGCGATCGTCACCGACCGCGACCTGCGCACATACGCCCTGGCCGCGGGCCTTGACGCCGGGGCACCGGTCCGTATTGCGATGAGGACCGATGCGCTGACAGTAACCCCGGACCGCCTCGGCGGGGACGTGCTGTTCGAAATGCTTGAGCGCGGGGTGCACCATGCGCCGGTGGTGACGGAGTCCGGCCGTCTGATCGGGGTGGTCGAAGACGTGGACCTGTTCGCGGTGCAACCGCGGTCCTGGTTTGGGGCGCGGCGGGCGATCGCGCGCGCCTCCGATGCCGACGCGCTCG
>CAJCIJ010000010.1 GCA_903970315.1 Actinomycetota bacterium | reverse complement strand
CCGAGATCTACACTCTTTCCCTACACGACGCTCTTCCGATCTCCCGTGCCGTGCAGCCGTTGGGCCCACAGCTCGGTGAGGATGACCTCGGCGCGCTTTGTCGCCGCGTAGACAGCTGCGCCGTCGTAGGCGCCCTGCTCGGTCTGTAGGTCCTCCACGTCGATCCTCTGCGTATACATACCCCCGGAGGACACGTTGATGATTCGCGCCGGGGCACTGTGGCGGATCAAGGCCATCAGCTGGTTGGTCAGCAGAAACGGCCCAACGACGTTGGTGGCGAAGGTCAGCTCGATGCCGTCGACCGAGAGCGTGCGCTTGGCCACCAGCGCGCCGGCGTTGTTGACGAGCACGTCGAGGCGCTCGTTCTCGGCCACAAAGCGCGTCGCGAAGTTCGCCACAGCGGTCATGTCGGCCAGGTCACACACGCCGAAGTGGACGTCGTCGTGACCCGTGCGGGTGCGGATCTCGGCGCTCGTGCGCTCGCCGCGTGTGCCGTTGCGAGCGATCAAGCGCACGCTTGCCCCCAGGCGGGCAAACCCTTCGGCAGCCGCCAGGCCCAGGCCGGAGGTGGCGCCCGTGACGAGCACCACCTTGCCGTCCATGCGCGCCAGCTCTGAGTCGTCGAAACCGTGGCTGCGCGCGCGATAGCCCACGTTTGAGTAACCGCCCACAACGGTGCGGTCAAGGATCGTGTCAAGCACTTGGGCGATCGCGGTAGTTGTCATCTCTGCTCGGGGGGATCGCCGACCGCGCTGAGCCCAGTGTCCCGTCTGTGCCCGGAACATTGCGGGCACACCTACACCATAGGACGATTGGTTACCCCAGCGAGTCGGGCGGCTTCGTTGCCGGTCAGGCCATAGCCGGGGCGCCGCGGCGCCCCGGCTGGCCTGTCGACTTAGGCGCCCGGTGGTAGCAGCACCTTGTTGATGACGTGGATCACGCCGTTTGAGGCGTGGATATTGGCCTTGATGATCTTGGCGTTGTTGATGAACACGTGGCCGTGGCGGACGTGGATCTTGACCTTGGCGCCCTCAAGCGTCCTGGCCGAGTGCAGCTTGACCACTTCAGCGGCGAGCACTTCGCCTTCGACGACGTGGTACTCAAGCACCTTCACCAGCAGCTTCTTGTGGGTGGCGAGCTTGTGCAGCAGCGCCTTGGGGACCTTCGCAAAGGCCTTGTTGGTCGGGGCGAACACGGTGAGCTTGGTTTCGCCGGAGAGCGCTTCCACCAGGCCGGCCTTCTTGACCAGCGTTACCAGCGTCGAGAATTCCGGGTCAGATGCCGCAAGCCCAACGATGTTGGGAGTGGTTGCGCCCGCTGGCACTGTGGCGATCACGCCACCGGCGGGGATCGCGAGCGCGAGGCAGACCAGGGCGAGCTTTGTGAGACGATTCATTGATACCTCCAGGTGAGCTGTTCAGAGACGATGCGTCTTTCAAGGCCATGTACGTGAGCGGCGTCGCCGTCGGTTGGCGAATCCGGCAGCCAAAATTGCAACCGCTTGCGGTTTCGTTACGTATCAAGGGGTGATGGAGGCTTTGGCGCCCACGAAGTACGTAGCGGGCGGTAGCGACAGCGACGCACGCGTGGGCGCGCGCCAGCGCACGCCAAGCCGCAGCGAGCGCCGGCTGGCCGCGCGGCTTGCGCGCGGTGACCATAGGGCGCTGGCCGAGATCCAGGACCAGTACTCCGGGATACTGCGCGGCTATCTGACGCAGACTCTGTCGGACCGCTCGGCCGCCGAGGACGTTCTACAACAGGTGATGCTGGAGGTCTGGCAGCGCGGCGGCTCCTTTGACTCCAAGCGCGGCTCGATGTTGTCGTGGCTGATGGCGATCACTCGCTCGCGCGCCATCGATCACGCTCGCCGTCGTGTGCCCGAGCCCCACGATCCCGACGCCACCACGCGCCTGCTGGACTCCAGGGAGACCGAGCTTGCGGCCAGCGAGCAGCTGGCCGATGAATGGCAGATGGCGCACCTGTTGACCCTGATTCCGCGCCAGGAGGCACGGATCCTGTGGCTGCGCTTCCACCGCGATCTGAGCCAGAGCGAGATCGCCGCCGAGACCGGGATCGCCCTGGGCACGGTCAAGATGCGCATGGTCAGCGGCCTGGGGCGCCTGCGAACGCTGATGGAGCAGCAGGGATGAGTCAAGCCCACGCCCGCAGCGAAGCGCTGGACTACCTCCTCGGTGACATCTCCGAGGCTGACCGGGCGCGGCTGCAACGGCGCCTGGACGAGGATGTGGCGTTCGCCGCCGAGGTGCGCGCGATGCGTCCGCTCGTCGGCGAGCTTGCAGAGATGTCACCGCAGGCATGGGCGCACGTCGAGCAAAGCCACAGCCTGAGCGACACGCAGGAGCCTGCCGAAGCGGCGTCCGGGAGGACTCTCGGGGCGCGCCAGCGGGCCGGCGCGCCGCGGCCATGGCGGGTGCGCAGGGGGTGGCGGGTCGTTGCGCCGGCGATCGCCGGCGCCGTGGCGCTTGCGGTGGCGCTGGTGTTGTCACTCGGCGGCTCGGCACCGACGCGCTCTGATCGAGTGGCGCTGAGCGCTCTTGCGGGGACGCCGGCCAGTTCGCAC
>CAJCIJ010000009.1 GCA_903970315.1 Actinomycetota bacterium | reverse complement strand
GGCGAACTGGACCCCGCGCTCGCAGAGCGCCTTGGGGTGCGGCCCGGGCCGGACTTCGGGCGCTTGCAACGCGGCGAGACAGTAGACGGCGTCACGCCCCAGCAGGTCATGGGCCCAGTGAGACACGGACGCAAGCTCGTTATCTCGGGGGATACCGCGCCCAGCGAGTTGCTGGTCGCCGCGGCGCACCGCGCCGACGTGCTGGTGCACGAGGCCACGTTCACCGACGAGGATCTCGACCGCGCGACGCAGACAGAGCACTCCACGGCCCGCCAGGCCGCCGAGGCTGCGCGTGCGGCCGAGGTGTCGCTGCTGGCGCTCACGCATCTGTCCACCCGCTACCCCGCCCGTGAGATTCGCGCCCAGGCGCGGGACGTCTTCGCCGCCACCGAGACTCCGCGAGACTTCGACACGATCGAGGTTCCGTTCCCCGAGCGCGGCCCGGCGCGTCTGGTGCGCTGGTCTGACAGACCCAAGGAGACGCCCGCGAGCGCCGGGGCTGGTGGTACAGTCACAGCGATCCTTTAACCCGGTCCTGTGAGGCCAGAAAGGAACTGTGGACAGCCAGACCAAGGTCGTGCTGCGCGAGCGCGACATCCATAACGCCCTGCTTCGGATCGCGCACGAGATTGCCGAGCGCAACCCCGACCGCCAGGCTCCGGCGCTCGTCGGGATCCACCGTCGCGGCTCCTATCTGGCCGAGCGTCTCGCTCCTTGGCTGGCCGAGCTGGTTGACGAAGAGGTGCCACTGGGTGACCTCGACATCGCCCTGTACCGCGACGACGTTGTCACGCGCGCCGACACGCCGGTCGTGCACGCCTCACACGTTGACTTCGACGTCACCGCACGGACGATTGTGATCGTCGATGACGTGTTGTTCACGGGCCGCACGGTACGCGCCGCCATCGATGCCCTCTTTGACTATGGACGCCCGGAGCGTGTGCAGCTTGCGGTCCTCGTAGACCGCGGCCACCGCGAGCTGCCCATTCGCCCGGACTACGTGGGCAAGAACCTGCCGACGTCGCGCAACGAGCACGTGCACGTACACGTGCGCGAGCTGGATGGGTGCGACGAGGTCCTGATCGCTGGTGCACGCGCGGCGGTGGGCGCATGAACCTGCTTTCGATGGGAGACCTTGACCGCGAGGCGATCGAGCGCATCACTGACCACGCCGCGCGCTTTGCCGAGGTCTCCGATCGTGAGATCAAGAAGGTGCCGACCCTGCGGGGTCGCATGGTTCTCAACCTCTTCTATGAGGCCTCCACGCGCACACGTGGGTCCTTCGAGCTGGCGGCCAAGCGCCTCTCGGCCGACGTCGTCAACTTCTCCGCCGACGGCTCCAGCGTGAGCAAGGGCGAGTCGCTGAAGGACACCGTGCTCACGCTCGGTGCGCACAAGCCGGATGCGATCGTCGTGCGGGCACCCTGGGCGGGCGCCGCGGAGCTGGTCTCGCGATGGACCGATGCGGCGGTCATCAACGCCGGCGACGGCAAGCACGAGCACCCCACCCAGGCGCTTCTTGACGTCTACACCCTCAAGCAGCGGGTGGGCAAGCTGGATGGTCTGTCGATCTGGATCGTCGGCGATGTGGCGCACTCCCGCGTGGCCCGGTCGAACATCGTCGCCTTCGGGCGCATGGGCGCCCACGTGACCGTGTGCGGCCCGCCCACGCTGATCCCGCGCGGGATCGAGACGCTGGGCTGCGACGTTCGCTACACGCTCGACGAGTTGCCCGGCGCCGACGTGGTCTACGCCTTGCGCATGCAGCACGAGCGCATGGCCCAGGCGCCCGTGCCGTCGCTGCGTGAGTATGCGGCCTGCTATCAGATCAACGAGCGCCGCCTGTCGGCTCGCCAGATGCTCATGCACCCGGGTCCCGTCAATCGCGGCGTGGAGCTGTCGGGGGGGATCGTGGACTCGCCGCAGGCGCTGATCACCGCCCAGGTCCAGGCGGGCGTGGTGGTGCGCATGGCGGTCCTCTACACCGTGCTCTCCGGCGCTCGCACTCAGGCGCCGCTGCCCGAGCCACAGCTGGCGTGAGCATGGGCGCTGCGCCGCTGCTGTCGCGTTCCTCGCCGCGCGCGGACATTCTCTTCCGCGACGTGCACGTGCTTGACCCTCGCAGCGGTCTGGATGGACGCCACGACGTGCTCGTACGTGCCGGCGAGATCGCCGAGATTGGTGCCCCGGGAACACTCGACGGCCAAGGCGCCGAGTCGCTGGACGGCCAGGGCCGACATCACCTCCTGCCGGCCTTCTTTGACTGCCACGTGCACCTCAGAACGCCTGGCCAGGAGCACAAGGAGGATCTGGAGACGGGCACTCGGGCGGCAGCCGCCGGTGGCTTTGGCGCAGTCATTGCCATGCCCAACACCGACCCCGTAATCGACTCGGCGGCGCTGCTGGGGTCGGTGCGGGAGGCCGCCGCCAGAGAGGCACGCGTGCCGGTGGGGTTTCTGCCGGCGATCACCGTCGGCTCGGCCGGCATCCAGCTGACCGAGATGGCCGAGATGCGCGACGGCGGCGCGCTGGGGTTCACCGACGACGGCAGGCCGGTGTCGGACGCCGGCATGATGCGCCGTGCGCTGTCCTATCAGCGCCTCTGCGGGGGGGTGCTGGCGCTGCATGAGGAGGACGTCACGCTGGCCGGCGACGGTGTCATGCACGAGGGTGCCGTGAGCGCCGCGTTGGGACTTGCGGGCATCCCGTCGGTGAGTGAGTCGGTGATGGTCGCCAGGGATGCCGCCCTGGCAGCCTACGAGGGTGGGCGTGTGCACTTCCAGCACCTCAGCGTGCGCGAGTCCGTGGAGGCCGTGGCCGCGGCCAAGGCGCAGGGCGTGGCGGTCAGTGCCGAGGTCACGCCGCATCACCTGCTGCTGACAGACGAGCAGGTGCGCGGCCTGGACAGCTCGACCAAGGTCAACCCGCCGCTGGCCGCCGAGGAGGACCGCACCGCGCTCGTCGACGGCCTGCGCTCGGGCGTGATCGACTGCGTGGCCACCGACCACGCGCCGCATGCACGCGAGGAGAAGGAAGTGCCCTTCGAGCAGGCGCCCATGGGGACCACGGGGCTGGAGACCGCATTTGCGGCCCTTTACACCGAGCTGGTTCTGACGGGCGTTATCGGTCTGGGGCTGCTCGTCGAGCGCATGACAGCCGGAGCGGCACTCTTTGAGTTACCGGTGCACCGCGTTGCAGTGGGCCAGCCGGCCAACCTGACGCTGGTCGATCTCGACGCCCAGTGGACTGCCGGTGAGCACGGATGGGAGAGTCGCGCGGCCAACTCGGCATTCGCGGGCCGGCGGATGCACTCGCGGGTCCTCTACACGGTGGCCGCCGGCGGCGTGGCCTACCGTGAGCGCAACTTCTCTCTGGTGGCCGTGTGACGCTCCTGGACCGCGATCGCGCGGCAATGGTGGTGGTGGACGTTCAGGAGGCCTTCCGGGCGTACACGAGCTTTGCAGGCGTGGCGGCAAACGCGGCCAAGCTGCTGTCCGCAGCACGGATGCTCGGGCTGCCGCGCGTGGTGACCGAGCAGTACCCCAAGGGCCTGGGGCCGACAGCGCCCGAGGTGGGCCTGACCGACGATGTGCCCCTCACAAAGGTGGCCTTCTCGGCCGCTCGCGCCGACGGGTTTGACCTGCACGGTGCCTCCCAGGTGGTCCTGGCGGGAATCGAGACCCACGTGTGCGTGGCCCAGACGGCCCTTGACCTGCTCGCCGAGGGAACGCAGGTCTGTGTCGTCGCCGACGCGGTGGGCTCGCGCCATCAGCCAGACCACGATCGCGCCTTGGACCGTTTGGAGCGTGAAGGCGCCGTGGTCAGCACCGTGGAGGCCGTGCTCTTCGAGCTGCTGGGCTCCGCGCAGGCACCGGAGTTCAAGGCTGTTCAGGGGTTGATCATCTGAGCCGTTCAGACGCCGCATACATCCTGCTGGCCGACGGTACGCGCTTTGACGGCATTGCCTGCGGCGCGCCCGTGCAGGCCGTCGGCGAGGTGGTCTTCACCACGGGTATGTCCGGCTATCAGGAGTCCATGAGCGATCCTTCCTTTGCCGGCCAGCTGATCACGTTCACCTACCCCCACATCGGCAACTATGGGGCAAGTCAGGCGGCTATGGAGTCGTCCCGTGCCTGGGGCGCGGCGGCGATCATGCGCGAGGCGTGCAACCGCACCGATGCCTCAAGCGCCGAGCGCGGTTGGCTTGACTGGCTGACCGACGAAGGTGTGCCCGCGATCAGCGGCGTCGACACGCGCGCGCTGGTACGCCACATCCGGCAGGCCGGCGCGATGCGCGGCGGCCTGTTTGGCGGCGACGTGCCCGAGGCCACGGCGCAGGCCGCTGTTGCCGCCGAGCCGCCCATGGAGGGGCGCGACCTGGCGGCGCGTGTGACGCCCGGCGAGGTGGTGCGGCTGGGACCCGACGGCGCGCCGCTTGTGGCTGTGCTGGACACGGGGGTGAAGGTTTCGATGATCCGCAACCTGATCGAGCGTGGACATCGCGTCGAGCTTCACCCCTGCACGTCTGGCCCAGAGCAGCTGCTGTCAGGCGATCCCGCTGCGATCCTGCTGGCCAACGGCCCCGGAGACCCCGCGGCGCTGGACTACGCCGTGGACACCGTACGCGCCCTCGTGGGCAAGCGGCCGGTCTGGGGCATCTGCTTGGGCCACCAGCTGCTCTGTCGTGCGCTTGGGCTGCAGACGTTCAAGCTGCCTTTCGGCCACCGCGGCGCCAACCACCCTGTCAAGGACCTGGCCACCGGGCGCATCTCGATCACCTCTCAAAACCACGGGTTCGCGGTGCTGGGGCCGGGCGGTCAGGAGCGCATCGAGACCGATGCGGCGGTGGAATGGGAGACCGACTTCGGGCGGGCGCGGCTGTCGCACGTAAACCTGTATGACCGCACGGTCGAGGGCGTGGAACTGCTCGATGCGCCGGCGGCCAGCGTCCAGTACCACCCGGAGGCCGGTCCCGGCCCGCACGACAGCCTGTATTGGTTTGACCGCTTCCTGGTACAGCCCGCCGGCGTTGTCGGGGCGGTGGCTGTCGGTCAGGGCGCTACGGCGGGGTCGGCCTAGATGCCGCGCCGCGCAGACATCGAGACAATCCTGATCCTCGGGTCGGGCCCGATCGTGATCGGGCAGGCGGCCGAGTTCGACTACTCGGGCGTGCAGGCCTGCAAGGTGCTCGGAGAGGAGGGCTACGACGTCGTGCTCGTCAACTCCAACCCGGCGACGATCATGACCG
>CAJCIJ010000008.1 GCA_903970315.1 Actinomycetota bacterium | reverse complement strand
GCGGAGTCCGAGGAGGTGAGCGTTCTGCTGGCGCTGCTGCAGCGCTCGCTCGCCGAGGACCCCCGCCGCTACACGAACATCGCAGCGGGCATCCGCGGGGTCACCGAGGAGACCACCACGGGGGTTGCGCGCCTGTACCAGATGACCGCCTCAGGCGAACTTCTGTTCCCGGCGATCAACGTCAACGACGCCGTGACCAAGTCCAAGTTCGACAACCGCTACGGCTGCCGGCACTCGCTGATCGACGGCATCAACCGCGCCACCGACGTGCTCATCGGCGGCAAGGTCGCCGTGGTCTGCGGCTACGGCGATGTCGGCAAGGGTTGCTGCGAGTCCCTGCGTGGCCAGGGCGCGCGCGTGATCGTGACCGAGATCGACCCCATCTGTGCGTTGCAGGCTGCCATGGACGGATACGAGGTCCGCACGCTCGAGGAAGTGCTGCCCACCGCCGACATCTTCGTCACGGCCACGGGCAACTGCGAGATCATCACCGCCACCCAGATGGGCCGCATGAAGCACCAGGCGATCGTTGGCAACATCGGCCACTTCGACAACGAGCTGGATATGGCCGGCCTGGCGAACGTGCCGGGCGTGGTCCGCAACAACATCAAGCCCCAGGTCGACGAATGGGTCTTCCCCGACGGCCACAGCATCATCGTGCTCTCCGAGGGCCGCCTGCTGAACCTGGGCAACGCCACGGGCCACCCGAGCTTCGTGATGTCCAACTCGTTCACCAACCAGGTCATGGCCCAGATCGAGCTGTTCGGCCACACCGATCAGTACGAGCGGCAGGTTTACACGCTGCCCAAGCATCTCGACGAGCGCGTTGCACGGCTGCACCTGGATGCGCTTGGAGTCAAGCTGACGCAGCTGACGCCCGAGCAGGCGGCCTACATAGGCGTCCCCGTCGAGGGCCCCTACAAGTCCGACCACTATCGGTACTGACACACCCAGCGGCGCCCCGGCGCCGCGGCGCGCCAAGGTGGCCCGGCCGGCGAAGGCGCCCGGGCGCTCGACCGCGCCGCGGCAGGCGACCGCGCCGCGGCCGGCGGACGCGCTGTCCGGTGACAGCCTCGCCGAGGCCGGCGACGCGCGGATCGCTTGGGCCTCGGCGCAGATGCCCGTGCTCGATCAGATCCGTGCGCGGTTTGCAGCGGCGCGGCCGCTTGCCGGTGTGCGGGTGGGGGCGTGCCTGCACATCACCGCCGAGACCGCCAACCTGGTGCGCACGTTGGTCTTTGGAGGTGCCGAGGTGGCCCTGTGCGCGGCCAACCCACTCTCCACGCAGGACGACGTAGCGGCTGCGCTGGCCGAGCGCCACGGCGCCGCCGTCTACGGCCGGCGCGGTGAGGACCCCGCGCAGCTGACCGCCCACGTGGACACCGTGATCGCGACCTCGCCGCAGGTCGTGATCGACGACGGCGCCGACCTGGTGGCAGGTGTGCACGAGCGAGGGTCCCAGCTCGCCGAGCAGCTCATCGGCGCCACCGAGGAGACCACGGCGGGGCTCTTGCGCGTCCGCGCCATGGAGGCACAGGGAGTGCTGCGCTGTCCGGTGATGGCAGTCAACGAGTCAAGCGCCGAGCGCAGCTTCAACGACTACTACGGCACCGGCCAGTCCACCGTGGACGGCATCCTGCGCGCCACCAACCTGCTCCTTGCGGGGCGCACCTTTGTGGTTTTCGGCTACGGCTTCACGGGCCGCGGCATAGCGTTGCGCGCACGCGGTGCGGGGGCCTCGGTGGTGGTCTGCGAGGTCGATCCCCTGCGGGCCCTGGAGGCACGGATGGCCGGGTATGAGGTGATGCCGTCGCTTGCCGCCGCCGCCGTCGGAGACGTCTTCGTGACGGTCACCGGAGGGCGCGACGTGATCGGCGCCGAGCACTTCCAGCGCATGAAGGACGGTGCCGTGCTGGCCAACGCCGGCCACTTTGACGTGGAGATCTCGCTGCCCGCTCTGCACTCGCTTGCCACAGGCCGCCAGCGCGTGCTGCCGCTTGTCGAGCAGTACACGCTTTCCGACGGACGCCGGCTGAACCTGCTCGCCGACGGCCGTGTCGTCAACCTCGCCGCCGGCGACGGCCATCCGGCGGCTGTGATGGACATCTCATTTGCCATCCAGGCGTTGTGCGTGGAGCGCCTCGTGAGCGCCCCAGCCGGGTTCTCACCCGGCGTCATCGGCGTGCCCGCCGAGATCGACGGTGCCGTGGCGCGCCTGAAGCTCGACTCGCTGGGCATCGAGATCGATGAGCTCACCGACGCTCAGCGCGACTACCTGAGCGCCTGGGAGCAGCCGCTGCGGTAGCTTGCGCCACGATGAAAACGATGGTTCTGGCAGCGGGACTGGGCACGCGCCTGCGTCCCATCACGTATGAGATCTCAAAGCCCATGGTGCCCGTCCTGGACAGGCCCGTGATGGCGCACATCCTGGACCTGCTCGAGCGCCACGGCTGCAATGAGATCATCGCCAACCTGCACCACTTCCCCGACGTCATCCGCTCCTACTTCGGCGATCGCATCTCCTACAACCAGGAGGCCGAGCTGCTGGGCACCGCCGGGGGGGTGCGCGGCTGCCGGGAGTTCTTCGCCGGCGAGACCTTTCTGGTGATCTCCGGCGATGCGCTGACCGACATCGACCTGGGGGCGCTGTTTGCGCGCCACCGCGAGGCCGGGGGGGTGGCGACGCTCTCGGTCAAGGTGGTCTCCGACACGCGCGAGTACGGGGTTGTGCTGCACGACAGCAATGGGCGCATCACGGGATTTCAGGAGAAGCCCGAGCCTTCCGAAGCGCTCTCTGAGCTGGGCAACTGCGGCATCTACGTCTTTGAGCCCGAGATCTTTGACTACTTCCCGCAGCGCCCCTTCGCCGACTGGGCCCAGGACGTCTTCCCGGCGCTGCTGGCAAACGACGTGCCCTTCCACATTCACGAGGTGCGCGAGTACTGGAACGACGTAGGCTCGCTGGCGGAGTTGCGCGCCGGGACGTTTGACGCGCTGCGCGGCGAGCTGCGTCTGAACGTCGACGGGCACGAGGTCTCGCCGGGGGTGGTCGTCTGCTCAGACGACGGGCTGCCCCAGGGCGTCGAGGTTGACGGCCCAGTATGGATCGGCCGCGACGTGCACATCGGCGCCGGCGCCAGGCTCACCGGCCCGGTGGTGCTCGGCGACAACGCGCGCCTGGGCGCCGGCGCGCAGGTGCGCGACAGCATCGTTTTCCCCGGCACACAGGTGGCCGACGGCTCCATCCTGATCGGGGCAATCGCCGGGCACGCCGGGATCGCCTCAAGCATGCGGCCACTGGGGGGCTGAGGGGGCGCCTGCCAGCCGGCCGGGCCTGCGCGCGGACGCGCGGGCCTGCGGGTGGACGGACGGCGCCCCGGGGTGCTCGGCAGAAAACATGCGGCCAAACCAGGGTGGCAAGGCGGGTCAGTCGCCTACCATGGACAGACAATCTCTCCTCGGCCGGTGCCTTCCTGGGCCGGCCCCCAACGGTAGGGGGCGACATGAACATCGACTTCAAGGGCCGCAACGTGACCGTCACCGACGAGCTGCGGCTCCATGTGGAGCGCCGGCTGGACAAGGTGTCAAAGCAGGTCTCCGAGCTTGCCCGCCTTGAGATCGAGATCTTCGAGGAGCCAAATCCGCGCGTGGGCGAGCGCCAGGTGGCCGAGGGCACGCTCTACCTGAAGGGGGTCACGCTTCGAGCCAAGGACTCCTCGCACGAGATGCTGCACTCGCTGAACATGGTCGTAGACGAGCTCGCGCGCCAGGTAAAGCGCCACCGCGACAAGCTGCGTCACCGCCGCGACGCACGCGCTCACGCGCACGGATCGACCGATGGGTCCGCCGACGTCGATCCCGACGGTGAGCTGATCGTCACCGGGGAGCTGCTGGAATCTTCGCCGGTCCTGCCGGCTACGGGTTGAGCCGCGCCTCCGGCGACCATCACCAACGGCATGGATAGCGAGCAGTTGGCCGCGCTCGTGGCGG
Source organism: Actinomycetota bacterium (assembly GCA_903970315.1). Classification (GTDB taxonomy): domain Bacteria; phylum Actinomycetota; class Thermoleophilia; order Solirubrobacterales; family Solirubrobacteraceae; genus Palsa-744. The sequence goes on along the minus strand of CAJCIJ010000008.1, from coordinate 5,746 downwards.
CTGCGCTGGCCGAGGATGTAGGCGACGGCGATGTGACCACCCAGGCCACAGTGCCCGTCGACGCCCGCGCGCGGGCGATCATCTCCCAGAAGGCGCCCGGCGTGATCTACGGCCTGGCCGTCGCCGAAGCGGTCTTTGCGCAACTTGACGCCGACGCCGGCTTCCAGCGCGAGGCTTCCGAGGGCACCTGGCGCCAGGGCGGGACCGTGCTTGAGGTGCGCGGCGCCGCGCGCGCGTTGCTGACCGCCGAGCGCACAGCGCTGAACTTTCTGGCGCACCTTTCCGGAGTGGCCACTATGGCCGCGCTCGCCGCCCAGGCCGTCGCGGGCACGCGCGCCAGAGTCCTGGACACGCGCAAGACGATCCCCGGGCTGCGCGCCCTGGAGAAGGCGGCGGTGAGCGCCGGCGGGGCGCACAACCACCGGATTGGGCTGTATGACGCGATCCTGATCAAGGACAACCACATCGCCGCCGCCGGCTCGATCGCAGCTGCGGTGTCCGCGGCCCGCAACGCGGCGCCCGCACTGGCGGACACGATTGAGGTTGAGGTGTCAAGCCCTGCCGAGATCGACGAGGCGCTGGCAGCCGGGGCGGGCCGCCTGTTGCTTGACAACATGGACACCACGCAGGTGCGCGCGGCGGTGGCTCAGGTGGGCGGACGGGCCGAGCTTGAGGTCAGTGGCGGCGTCACCGTGGAGCGCCTGCCGGAGCTTGCAAGCACCGGGGTAGACTGGATCTCGATGGGCGCACTGACCCATTCCGCACCGTCTCTGGACCTGTCGATGAGCCTTCAGAGCATGCCGTGAGCGATCTGTTGACCGTCACCCAGGCGCCCGCGCCGCCGGACCTGACACTCGGCCAGATCGACGCGCTGCCCAAGCCCCAGGCGCTCTCGCTCGATGAGATCCTGGCGCTGCATTCGGAGGTGCGCGAGCTTGCGCGCCAGCGAAACGCGGTGATCCTGGCTCACAACTACCAGCTGCCGGAGGTTCAGGATGTCGCCGACTACGTGGGCGATTCGCTGGGGCTCTCCCGCCAGGCGGCAGCCTCTGACGGCGAGATCATCGTCTTCTGCGGTGTGCACTTCATGGCCGAGACGGCGTCGGTGCTGTGTCCCGACAAGACCGTCCTGATCCCCGACACCCGCGCCGGCTGCACACTGGCCTCCTCGATCGACTCCGCACAGCTGATCGAGTGGAAGCAGCGTTACCCCGAGGGCGTTGTGGTGATGTACGTGAACACCAGCGCCGAGGTCAAGGCGCTGACCGACTACTGCTGCACGTCGGCCAACGCCGTCGACGTGGTCCGTCACGTCTACGCCACCCACGGCCAGGACACCGAGATCCTGTTCGGGCCCGACATGTGGCTCGGCGCCTACGTCGAGCGCGAGCTTGGCAGGCGCATGCACGTCTGGGACGGCGAGTGCCACGTGCACGCCGGCATCCGCCCCTCCGACATCGAGGCCACGCGCGCCGCGCACCCCGGCGCCGACTTCCTGATCCACCCCGAGTGCGGCTGCACCACTGCCGTGATGGAGTACGTCGCGGCCGGCGATGTGGCCTCCGATGGCGTGCACATGCTGTCCACCGGTGGCATGCTCCGCTACGCCGAAGCCGCCGAGCGCGAACTGGAGGCCGCCGGGGCGGGCCCGCCGGGTGAGGGCGTTCCGGGCGAGGGGCCGCCGGGCGAGGGCCCCGGGCACGACGGTCCCGCACGCGAGGCCGTCGTGGCGACCGAGGTGGGGATGCTCTACGGCCTGCAGAAGGCAGCGCCGGAGCTGACCCTTATCCCCGCCAACGCCGAGGCGACGTGCGCGTTCATGAAGATGATCACGCTGCCCGCCCTGCGCGACTCGCTTGCCGAGGGCAAGTACGAGGTGCGTGTGCCCGAGGAGATCGCCGAGCGCGCCCGGGTGCCGATCGAGCGCATGGTCGCGATCGGCTGATCGGCGCCGGCTGGGTCCAATTCGGTGCCGGCACAGTTGACTGATCGGCGCCGGCGCAGGTGACCGGTCGGCGCCGGCTCAGTTGAATTCGGCGGCCTCGTGGGGCCCAACGCATGCGATCGCCAGCTCGTCGGCTACCGACGCTGCGATCTCGCGCACCTCGTCGTAGGTAACCGCGTCCAGTGTCGCCACTGCCGAGTCGGGGTCGGAGTGTTCGCCGAAGTTGATCGCAAGACTCGCCGCGTAGCGGGCGACAGCGCCGCTGTTCTCAAAGGCGAGCACCAGCCGGCCGGCGGCGTAGGTGCGCGCACGCAGGAACTCATCCTCGGTGGGCCCCTGGTTGCGCAGTTCGCCGACGATCTCGCGCATGCGCGTGTAGGCCTCAACGCACTTGTCCGACTGCAATCCCGAGCTCAGTTGCAGTATCGGCATGTCGGAGAAGTTGTGGTTGGCGGCCGAGACCGAATAGCACAGCCCCCGCCGCTCGCGGATCTCTTCAAACAGCCGCGACGACATGGAGCCTCCCAGAAGCGTCGTGTAGATCGCCATTGCGGCGCGCTTTCGCCGGTCGCTGACTTCCAGGCCGGGCCTGTAGAGCATCCGCAGGTGTGACTGGTTGGTGTCGCGCTGCTCCACGAGGGTCTGCGGCGCAAAGGCCGGTGCCGGCTCGTAGGCGTCGGGCTCCGGCAACGCGGCAAAGCGGCCAAGCAGCTCGTGCACGGTGTCCTCGTCGGGGACGTGATCGACGTTGCCCACCAGGAACGCGAAGCCGTGGGCTCCCGACCAGCGGCGCTGCCGGAATGACACGATCCCCTCGCGCGTAAACGCCCGGAGATTCTCCTCGGGCCCAAGCACCGTCCGCCCCAGCGGATGATCGCCGAACGCCGCTCTGTCGATCAGGTACTCGGCGACCATCGCAGGCTGGTCATACGCCCGGTTGATCTCCTGGATGACCACGCCGCGCTCGCGCTCTAGCTCTGATGCCTCCAGGCGGGGCCGCGCCACGAAGTCGGTAAGCAGGTCAAGCGCCACCGGTGCCGACTCGGCTCGCACGGTGATGTGGAACGCCACCAGGTCCTCGCTGGTGTAGGCGTTGAGCACTCCGCCAAGGCGCTCAGCGGTGTTGTTGATCGCCTGGTGGTTGGGATACTTCTCGCCACCCTTGAAAACGAGGTGCTCAAGGAAGTGGGCCATGCCGTTCTCCTGCTGGCGCTCCGTGCGAGCGCCCGCGTCAAAGGCCAGCAGGACCGTGAGCGCGTGGGTGCCCGGCAGCCCGATGGTGCGGACGGTCAGGCCATTTGCGGCGACGGTGCTGGTCTGGGTGGTGGCGCTTTGTGGCATTGAGTGATCCCGTGGCTCGGCTGTTCCCGTCCGGGCCGCTGCCGCCGGCTGGCCGCTCGCATGCAACGCATGAGGTGCGCGCCCCGCCGCCGGAACACTAATCTGACCGGTGATGAGTGGCGATGTCCCTGCGGGCGACTCTAGCGTTTCGGCCCCCGAGGGATCTCCCCAGGCGGCGTCGGACCGACAGGCACCCACCGCGAGGCGCTCTTCGTCGGGCCTGACAGTGGCGCTGCTCGTGGCGCTGCTGCCCGTGTGGCTGGTCATCGGCCTTTGGCTGGGTGGCCACCCCAACGATCTGCCGACCTTCTTGCGCAACGCCTTTGAGGCCGATCGCCAGACCGAAGTGACGGCCGAAGCGCTGGAGGACATCTCCCGCAGCTACTACCGCAAGCTGTCGAAGTCCGAACTGGTCAGCGCCTCGATCGCGGGCGCCGTGGCGAGCCTGCAAGACCCCTTCTCGCACTATCTGACGCCGGCCGAGTTCCACGAATTCGCCGTCCCCAGCCACTTCTCGGGGGTGGGCGTCGAGGTGGCGCCGCGGCCCGTGGGCCTGGCGATCGTACGTGTCTTTGAGCCGTCGCCGGCCGAACGGGCGGGGCTGAAGACGGGCGAGACGATCGTGGCCGTAAACGGTCGCTCGCTGAAGGGGATCCCCGAGCAGACCGCCAGGAACCTGATCGTGGGGCCGCCGGGCACCAAGGTGATGCTGACGCTGCAGGCCGGCCACGCGCGCCGAACGGTTGGTGTCGTGCGAGCGGTCATCTCTTCGCCGGAGGTGGCATCGGAAATGCGGACCGTCGATGGCCGAAAACTGGCGGTGGTCCGCCTTGCCGGCTTCACCGAAGGCGTGCACGCGGAAGTCGACACGGCCGTGGCCAAGGCCCTGGACAACGGCGCGCGGGGGATCGTCTTCGATCTGCGCCAGAACGGTGGCGGCCTGGTCAACGAGGCGCGCCTGGTCGCAAGCATCTTCCTGCCCAAGGGCGTGATCGTGACGATGCGCTCGCGGACGCTGCCCACGCAGACGATCTCGGCGGCCGGCGGCGCGATCCCCTCCTCGGTCCCGATGGTGGTGCTCGTGGATCGCGGTACGGCGTCGGCGGCGGAGATCGTCACGGGTGCTCTCCAGGACCACCACCGCGCCACAGTGGTCGGCACGCACACCTTTGGCAAGGGTGTCTTCCAGGAGCTGCAGCCGCTGTCAAACGGCGGCGCGCTGGATATCACGGTGGGCGAGTACTTCACGCCCAACGGCCGCAACCTGGGCGGCGGTGGCGTCAAGGAGGGTGCGGGCATCAAACCCGAAGTCCCGGTATCCGCCCAGCAGATCGACACCAACGCAGGTCTGGAAGTCGCGCTGCACACGCTGGTCTCCAAGCTGAAGTGAGCGCGCCGGGGAGCGCGCAGGCGGGCGCGCCCGGGGGCGCTCCGGGCATGGTTGCCGTGCTGGCCCGCAAGGGCCGCTTCATGGTCGCCGAGCCGTTCTTTGCGCCCGATGCGGCCGCGTCGGGTGGGCCGCGGGCCAGGGAGTCACGCCAGCTCGTGGTCGCCCCCGCGCGCGGACGGGGTGCAGTGCACGCGCGGGCCGGAGACCTGGTGCTGCTGGGAGCCCCGCGTGCCGGCCGCGGCGGACCGGCGCGGGCGCAGGTGGCGCGCGTCATCGGCCGGCCCGATGTGCCGCGCGACGTGATCGAGGCGCTGATGCTCGATCGCGGGCTGCACAGGCGCTTCGGCGCATCGGTGGAGCGCGAGGCCACCGAGGTCGGCGGCGCCATTGCGGCGGCCGGTGTGGCAGATGCCGCGCGGGCGCCGGGCGCGGGCGGGCGCGGGCGCCTTGACCTGCGCGACATGCCCACCTTCACCGTGGATCCTGCAACGGCCCGCGACTACGACGACGCAATCTCGGCGGAGCACCTGGAGGGGCAGCGCGTGCGCGTGTGGGTGCACATCGCCGACGTGAGCGCCTTCGTGCGCGAGGGTTCTGCGCTGGACCGCGAGGCGCGCCGGCGCGGCACGAGCGTCTACGTCCCCGGAGCGGTGGAGCCCATGCTGCCGGAGGCCCTCTCCAACGGCGCCTGCTCGCTTGTCCCCGACCAGGATCGCCTGACGGTGACCGTGGAGATGGACATCGAGGACGGCAGGACCGTCCGCACCGCCTTTCATCGCTCTCTGATCCGCTCCGACGCGCGGCTGAGCTACGAGGAGGTCGACCGGATCTTCTCGGGCCTCCAGGCTGCCGGCGCGTCCTGGGAGGCAGGGCTTGCGGCTGCGCGACTGGCAGCCGCGGGGCTGGCGAGGGCACGGCGACGCGCAGGCGCGCTGGAGATCGGCAGTGCCGAGCCCGAGTTTGCGTTCGCGCCCGACGGCGCCGTCGAGGTGAAGATGCCCGATGGCCCTGGGGCCGGCGTGAGTGAGTCCCACGAGATGATCGAGCAGCTGATGATCGCCGCCAACGAG
>CAJCIJ010000007.1 GCA_903970315.1 Actinomycetota bacterium | reverse complement strand
GGCCGGCGCCCTGGCGCCCGATTTTGGACCCCCCAGCCTGTCCCCCAGTACCGGGGCTGTCCTCGTGTGCGCGCGCGAGCCCCTCGTGGCCTTCAACCTGGAGCTCGCCCCACCGGCGACCGTTGACGATGCCAAGCACATCGCCGCGCTCATCCGTGACGGTGGCCCCCAGGGCCTGCCCGGCGTGCGGGCCATCGGCGTTGAACTTGCCCTGTCCCCCAGTCAGGGGGTCCCGGTTGCACAGGTCTCGACGAACATCGAGCGGCCCCTGGAGGTCTCGATGGCGACCGTTGCAGCCGCTGTCGCCAGCCATGCTCCTCTGGCCGCCGCCGAGCTCGTCGGGTTGGCCCCGCAGGCGGCGCTTGATGGCTTTCCCGCCCACCTGGAAATGCCCGGCTTCGATCCCGCCCTCCACGTGATCGAGAACGTCCTTGGGGGAGCCGCGCCAGTCGCATCCGGCTGACCGGCGTCCGGCCCCGGCTGAGTCCGTGCCGCCAGCCTTTGGCCGACGCCGCGCCGCCCACTCCCCATGCCAGTAGGCTTGTCCTCATGGCTTCCACTCGGCGCAAGCGCCAGACAAAGCACAGAGGCAACGCCGCTGGCATTGTCGTCGCCCGCGGGCGCACCGGGCGCAAGCCCACGCTCGAGGAGAAGGGCAAGACCGACAAGAAGACGCTTGATAAGCAGCGCCGCCAGGAAAAGCTCGACAGGCCCCCCACTTGGCAGGGTGCCTTCGTCCGGGCGCTGACCGCAGCGGTCGCCGTCATCGGGCTTGGCGTTCTGTTCCTGCACATGGCCGTCGGCCAGGCCGCGATTTTGCTGCCAGTCGTGCTCATCGTCTATGTTCCCGCCGGGTACTACATGGACCTCTGGCTGCACAACCGCCGCCAGCGGCGAAAGCGCGAGCGCGCCGCCAGCACCAGGACGTGACCGTGAGCGCTCTGGACGTACGGACGTTCTCGCTCGGGCCCATCCAGACCAACGCCTACCTGGTGCGCCCCCACGCCAGCGCCAGCGAGGCCGTGCTTGTCGACCCCGGCGAAGAGCCCCAGCGGCTGCTCGATGCCCTTGCAGCGCTCGGTGTCGGAGTCACCGCCATTCTGATCACGCACTGCCATTTTGATCATGTCGGTGCCGTCGCGCCCATGGCGCGCTCCACCGGCGCGCCCGTCTGGTGCCCAGAGGGCGAGCGGCTGGTGCTTGCCGACATCTCAAGCTTCACCTGGCCCGGGTTTGGGCCTTTCGAGGGCTATGCCGCCGACCACCTGCTCGCCGGGGGCGAGCGCCTTACCCTGGCCGGCCTGGACATCGAGGTCCTCTCCACGCCCGGTCACAGTCCCGGCCACATCACCTTTGCGATGTCGCCGTCTCGGGCCGACCGCGACTCCTCTGATGAGAGCGCTGTGGGCCTGTTTTCCGGCGATGTGCTGTTTGCCGGCTCGGTCGGCCGCGTCGATCTGCCCGGCGGTGACTGGGACGTGCTGGAAGCCTCGATCGCCTCGCTCATGGCCAGATTCCCCTCCAGTACCAACGTCTACCCCGGGCACATGACGATCACCACTCTGGGGCGCGAGCTCGCCAGCAACCCATTCCTCGGTGAGCTGCGTGCACGTACCGTCCCAACTGGCCCTCAGGCGGCGCCTGCCGCTTCCGCCTCAGCGGCCAGCAGCTCCCTCCTGCGGTGAGCTCCGGCGCCATCAAGGCTCCACGCGGGACCTACGATGTCCTGCCGGGCCAGGCCGCAGCGCGCAGCGCGCTTGAGGCGCGCGCGCGAGCCATCCTCCAGGGCGCCGGGTACGAGCGCATCGAGACGCCCACCTTTGAGCACACCGAGCTGTTTGCTCGCGGCGTCGGTCAGTCCACAGACATCGTCTCCAAGGAGATGTACACGCTCACCGACCAGTCTGACCGTTCGCTGACCCTGCGGCCCGAGGGCACCGCGCCTGTCTGCCGCGCCTACCTGGAGCACGGCATGCACAAGCTGCCCGCTCCCGTAAAGCTGTGGTATCTGTCGAGCTTCTTCCGCTATGAGCGCGCCCAGGCCGGCCGTTACCGGCAGTTCTGGCAAGTCGGCGCCGAGGCCCTGGGCTCCGACGATCCCGCTGTCGACGCCGAGTCGATCGTGCTGCTGTGCACCCTGCTGGCCGAGCTGGGCGTCGACAACCTGCGCCTGCGGCTGTCCAGCCTCGGCGACGCCGACAGCCGCACCGACTACCGCGAGCGCCTGCAGGCGCATCTGCGCGCCCACTCCGACCAGCTCGCCCCCGAGGTCAGGGAACGCATCGACGCCAACCCTCTGCGTGCCTTTGACTCTGCCCACGACAGCACGCGTGCCGTCATGGCCACCGCGCCGCGCCTGCTTGACCACCTCAGCGACTCCGACACCCAGCACTTCGGCGCCGTGTGTGCCCTGCTGGATGCCGCCGAAGTCTCCTACGAGATCGACTCCACGCTCGTGCGCGGCCTCGACTACTACACGCGTACCGTCTTCGAGCTGACCTCCGAAGCCCTCGGCGCCCAGAGCGGCGTCGGTGGCGGCGGCCGGT
>CAJCIJ010000006.1 GCA_903970315.1 Actinomycetota bacterium | reverse complement strand
TTTGTTGCCGCTATCAGCATGAACCTCGTCGGGTACACCGCCGCGTGCTGAGCACGGACGATCACCACCCGCCCCTCCTCCAGCGGCTGCCGCAAAGCCTCGATCGTGTTCCGGGAGAACTCCGACAGCTCGTCCAAGAAGAGCACGCCGTGATGGGCCAGCACGACCTCGCCCAAGGAATTCTGGCGCGCCCCGCCCACCAACCCCGCGGTTGTAGCCGTGTGGTGGGGTGCCCGGAACGGACGCCTGGTAAGCAGCGTGCCTCCGGTCGGCAGGTGACCCGCGATGCTGTGGATCCTTGTCACGTCGATCGCCTCCGGCCGGCTCAGCGGCGGCAGGATCGACGACAGACGGCGAGCTAGCATCGTCTTGCCGGCTCCAGGCGGCCCCACCAGCAGCACGTTGTGGCTCCCCGCAGCCGCGAGCACGAGTGCATTCACCGCGTGCCTCTGGCCCACCACGTCAGCGAGGTCCGGCTCCGCAGGGCTCTCGTTGCGCTCCGCTGTCTCGCGCTCGCGCGCCGGCCGGTCCCCCGGCCCACCGCACGCGATGCGCGCTGCCGCCTTCAGGCGAGTGGCGACGGCGACTGTCAGCCCTGCCACAAGTGCCGCCTCGCGCGCACGTTCGGGGCCCACCACCAAAGTGTCCATGCCGGCTTCGCTGGCCGCCTGGGCGACGGCGAGAGTGCCCTGGCACTCCCGCACCTCGCTGTCGAGTGAAAGTTCGCCGAAGAACGCGATCTCGTCCAGGCTGGCACGGCGCAGCTGGTCGCTCGCGGCGAGCACAGCCACGGCGATCGCCAGATCGAGGCCGGCTCCGGCCTTGCGGGTGTCGCTGGGTGCCAGGTTGACCGTGATTCGTCGGCTCGGGAACTGGAACCCCGCGTTGAGAATCGCCGAGCGCACGCGATCCCGCGCCTCGCGTACTGCGGCGTCGGCCAGTCCAACGATCGTGAAAGCCGGCAGCCCTGTCCTGATGTCGGCCTCGACGATGACCCGTCGCGCTTGGAGGCCATCGATTGTGAATGTGTTTGCTCGTGCCAGCATGCCCGCTCCGTTTCGTGGTTCTACGCGTCGGCAGCCGACCGTACGCCGCGCCTGGGACGGGACGCTGCCCGTGCCCGCAACTCGGCGCCCCTTCGCTCAGAGGACGGTGGGCCTACCGGCGCGCAGCGAGGGGTGGGCTGACGCTGGGCCACTGCGGCGCCTTTGGAACGACAAACGGGGCCGGCTTGCGCCGGCCCCGTTTTGAGCTGAATGTTGGTGCGGGACTAGAGGCCCGCGGGATGACGCTCGACGAACGCACCGCCGTCGTCGCCAGGGGAGTCTGACCAGCGCGAGCCGTGTTCGGCGAGGGCCACTGTGTCAAAGCGCCGCCCGTTGACCACCATGTACGCGTGTTCGGCGTTGGCGTAGATGGTGATGTGCTTGCCTGGGCCCGCTTCGCCGTAGGACTCAAGCCCGGTCGAGTCCTCGGGTGAGTTCAGCAATCCACCGCCGTGCAGCGCGTATGAGACCGATCCCGAGCAGTCGTAGCCGTCGGACTCAAACGAGCCGTGGCCACCGCCGTACACGTAGGGCCTGGTGGCGATTTCGTTAGCGGCAGCTTCGACCCGGCTGACCACGCCATCGCTTTCTCCGCCGCTTGAGGAACCGCCGGAGGTTTCGCTGGACACCGGAGCTGCCTGCTCCTCGTCAGCGGCCGTGGTGCCGCCGTTGCCGTCCGAGACTTCGCCGCCACCGTCAACGGACGCCGCACGCGCCACGCCGGCCTGAGCCTCTTCGGGGGCCGGTTCAGGCGCCGGAGGCGGCGGGATCGCAGACGCCGGCGGGACCAGGGTGGGGCCGGACTTCAAGTCAAGTGCCTGCCAGGTTTCGGGACCCACAACGCCGTCCACGTGCAGACCGTGGCTTTCCTGGAAGGCCTCAATCGCGGTGTACGTCGCCGGCCCGAAGTCGCCGTCGGCCTGGACGCCAACCGCAGCCTGGACCAGCGCCACCGAGTCTTCCAGCGTCGGAGCCTGTGCGGGAACACCCGCAGCCAGCGCCGCGCTGGTCTTGGGCCCCACGATGCCGTCAACAGACAAACCGTGTGTGGCCTGGTACTCGTATACCGCCGCCTGCGTTTCCGGGCCAAACACGCCATCGGCCTTGATCCCAAGCGCTTCCTGGAGCTTGCGCACCTGGTTGCCCTTGCTGCTTGCATCGAGCGTGATGTGGTGTTCAGTCGTGGTCGGCGGCGGGGCGGGCACGGCGCGATGCTGCGCCGCCGTGGCTTCGCCCAGGCTGGCCGCCGGACCCACTGTCAGTGCCACAAGCGTGCCCAGCGACAGGCGCTTGGCGCGTCCCCCGGTGGGGACGAAGCGCAGCTCTGCCGCGCGGCGCCGGGCGCGTGAGCGTCCCAGCGACAGCTCCCACAGCTCCGCATCGGCCAGGTCGCGGACACGGGCGACTGCCGGCGCGCTCCGGGCGCGGACTGGCCTGACGCCGCCTCCACGTGACAAGCGGGCGTGTCCCGGTGCGGACGTCTGAATGTCGCCGTTTACCGCGCCACGTCGTGAGACGTTGCGGACAGCCGAGCGCGGCGGCCCGCCGACGCGCTGGGTGCGGTCGCTGCGCTTGGCGGCGCTGCGTGTCTGGCCTGCGCCTCGGCGCGCAAGCGAGCGGTTGGTTGAGGCCTCCCATAGCTCAGAGGCGGCAAGGTCGCGCGGGGATCCCGACATGGCAGACAGGTCGTCCTTTCGGTGTCTCTTGGTTGATGGCGCCTACGGGGTTAGCTGACGGGCTCGCGCTTGCGCGCTACGCCACACATGTGGCGATTCGCCCCAGCGGCCGCTTACCGGGCCGGATTGCTCCGGCCAGTCGGCAGTGCCGACCGCATTGGGTCCCCCGATCTCCCTGCCCAGAGGAAGGGAGATTCGGCTGAATCGGGGAGCAGATTACCACGTCGGCTCGCAAAATGCATAACGCTTGCAGGGAAGTTTGCATTCGTGCCGACGTGCCGTGGACGCTGGCTGCCGAGACCGCCCCGGCTGCACGCCCTGGCGCGCCTGGCTCCGGCGCCCCAGTTCAGCGCCGCGTCCGCGGGTACAGCGTGACCAGCGCGGCGCTGCTGGGGGGCATCTGCACCGACAGCGACCCCGCGTGCGCGCTGACCGTCGCCAGCGGCAGCTTGGGGCTCCATGCGCCGGTTGAGTTCACTTCCTCGCCACCCAGCGCGACACCGTGTTGGGTCGCTGCAGATGGGCCAGTGAGACGCATCACCGTGCCACTGACAAACCGCTTTGGGAGATCCAGATGCACGGACAGCGGCCGGGCACCCGCGCCGTCGAAGTCGACGAGCGAGATGCGCATGGGCCCTGGATCCCGACCGGCTGGCACGAAGACGCCGGCACTGAGATCCGACCCCCCTTTGACGTGGGTGGGCAGGGGGCTGTCGCCGATCACGCGGGACACGAGCAGCAGCGCGTACCACTCGGGGTTTGCGTGCAGCGCCACCGGGGCCAGTTCGGTGTTCTGCGATGGTCGATCCGCGGCGCCTGTCGCCGGCTGGCCCGCCGACTGCGACGCCGCGGGCAGCACCAGCGGGCTGTAAGCGCCCTGCTCGGTCAGCAGATCGTGGAAGTTCAGGCCGTTTAGGCCCACCTGCATGGCTCGCACCGTCCAGTCCACCGCCCACAGCGCCGAGGCAAGCGTGTTGCTCACGCCGGCCTCGCCACGGCAGGAGATGTCGTTGGACTCATCCAGGCGCAACCAGTGCCCGGTTTGGTGCTCGATCCCAAGGAGCCTGGCGAGCATGGCGCTCTCCTCGCTGCGCACCGCCGATCCCATCATTTCCGCGATGCTCACATGAAAGCCGCCGCAACTGCTGAGCGGGTAGTAATGGTCTGTAAGCAGTGCCGGCTTCAGCGTCGCTGCATCCCTGACCCACGGCAGCGGCGGGATGCCGCTGGACGCTCCCGGGGCGACTATCGATACGCCCGGTGCGACCCGCCTTATCGCGGCCCGGTAGGCATCAAACTGTGCCGTGTACTGGCCAAAGCTCCAGCCTGCGCCACGCAACCCTTCGCGCTCATAACGGTCGGGCTCGTTGCCGACCTCCACTCCGAGCAGACTCTGTTTCAGGACTGCATGGGCGGCCGCCACCTCTTCGGCGGCGGCCTGCGGGTCGTAGTGACCGAGATTGACTGTCAGGAGCACCAGCCAGCCGGTTTTGCGGGCCAGCGCCGCGAGTCCCGCGAGATCCGCTGGGGAGATCGCCGTGTGAGCCCATTGCGGTGGCGTCCCCCGTGGGGCCCATGCGACGTCGGCGTCGGCGCTCACGCCGCCTAGGCGCAGTACCCCCGGGCCAAGCTCCCGAAGCAGATTGACCAGATCGCCGGAGTGTCCGTAGCGGGCGAGAAGCGGGAGGGCCGACTCCTCAAAGGACAGCCCCATGAAGTACGGCTCCACGGCAGGGCCCGGAGAGGCGGCGTTGACTGTCACGGTCACCGGTCGCCCCGCCGCGTGACTCTGGTCTGCGGTCGAGCCTGCGCCCTGCCCGGAACCATTGGAGCCGCACGCGCCCAGCGCAAGTGCGCACGCCAACGATGCCGCAAGCAGGGCTGGAGCAGCAGCGAAGCGCGCCGGGCGTCGGCGTGTGTGCATCAGCGGGGAGCCTAAAGCGGCTCGGGCACCCAGGCGCGCACGTCGTCCCGGGCTGCTGCGGTCACAATTACGCGCCAATGGACGTCATGCGCAACGTCGCCGCCGGCCGTCGGATGCCCACCGCGCCGCGCCAGGCACTGATGGCCACCGTCGCGATGTTGGGTCTTGCTGGGCTGATTGCCGGCTGCGGTGTTTCTACCGGCGGCGGCCAGCGGCGCGTGGCGGTGATCTCCGGAGGACTCACGGGGTGTCCGGGGGGTGTTCTCAAACCGGGTGGCACGCGCGCGCGCGCGGCCATCGCAAATCCGAACACCACCGACGCGCCTCTCGGCCACGCACACACCCCTGGCGTGAGGGCGTCCGGCACAGGCGCCGGCTCGGCCTGTCCGTACGCTTCCGTAGTCGCCATCGGCAAGCCCGGCGAAGGAGTGATGCGCCAGCCCGAGGCAGTCGCCGTGGCACCGTCGGGACGCGTATACGTCGCCGACCAGTTCAGCCACCTCGTGCAGATGTTCTCGGCTACCGGTGCCTTTGAAGGCCAGTGGGGCAGGGCAGGCTCTGGGCCCGGGGAGTTCGGCGCGGTCGGCGGACTCGCTGTTGATGCCAGCGGCGACGTGTACGTGGTCGATTGCGGCTCAGACCGCATCGAGAAGTTCACCGCCGGCGGCCGCTTCCTGACGTCGTGGGGCAGCCGCGGCGCAGGTGTGGGCCAGTTTGACTTCGGCGCCGGCGACGGGCCTGCGGACCCTCCCGGCGGCGGGATAGCAGTCGGCGGCCGCTACGTCTACGTGGCCGACACAGGCAACAATCGAATCGAGCGCTTCGACATCGATGGCACGGGTGCAGCGGTGCTCGTGGGCCCCGGCAATGCGCCCGGGCGCGTGATGCGGCCTCAGGGGCTGGCGGTGCAGACCGGATCGGCCCCGGCACCCGGCTCGGGCGGCGCCGATAGCACCGGCCACAGCGGTGGGGCGCTGTACGTCGCCGACAACGGCAACGATCGCGTGCAGAAGCTCACCTTGGAGGGTCGGTTCGTGGGGGTTGTGACCTCGTTTGCCGCCACGCCCGACACCTTTCAGAACCCCTACGGCGTAGCGATCGGCGGGAACTACGTGTATGTAGCCGACGACAACCACGGCCGCGTGGTGAGGTTCACGACCGACCTGCATTGTGTCGGTGCTTTCGGGGGCGAAGGTCGCTACGAATTGAGCAAATTCATCCGGGCTGTGGCGACGGGCCCCGACGGACGGGTCTACGTCGCCGACGCCAGCGACGACGACGTCGAGTCCTTTACGCCGGCCGGCGCGCCGCTTGACAAGTGGGGAAGTTCGGGGATCGCGCCGGGCCAGTTCGTGGTCCCCGTGGATGTCGCCGCCGGTGCCGCCGGTCAGCTGCTCGTGGCCGAGGCCTACCGGGAAATCGTGCCCTTGCGCCGAGCCGGCGCCTCGCTGGCCTTTCACGCCGAAATCGTCTATGACTCACCTTGGTCAAGCGGCGGGGGGGTGACCCTGGGAACGCAGTTCTTCAGTCCCACGGGTGTGGCCGTCGCGCCCGACGGCACCGTGTGGGTGACCGACCGCAACAACGACCTGGTTCGCCACCTGGATAGGTCCGGGCGCCTCTTGGCTGCCACCGGCCAAGCCGCGGCTGCGGCAGCTGGGCGTGGTGGCACGAAAGGCGCGGCGCTTTTGCCCGGGGCCTTCTCTGACCCCCACGGAGTGACTGTCACGGCGACCGGCGATGCCGTGGTGGCCGATACCGGCGCCAACCGGCTCGTCGAGCTAGCCCCCGACGGTCATCCGGTAATCGGGTGGGCCGCGCACACGGGCCATGGCTCCCCGGTGGGCTTCAGCGTCCCGCTGGCGGTGGCCGCAGGGACGGCTGGAAAGCTGTACGTGGCCAATACCGGCGCCGATCAGATCGATGTCCTGAGTCAAAACGGCCGGCTGTCGTCGGTGTTCGGGGGCCCCGGAAGCGCACCGGGCCGCTTCCTGGACCCCGACGGGATCGCGGTGGGCCCCGAAGGCGACGTGTTCGTCGCCGACGGCAAGCTGGCGCGCATTCAGGAGTTTGGTCCGCAGGGACGCCTGCTGGCCTGGTGGGGCGACCCGGGGACGCGGGTGGGAGACCTCGATGAACCGACTGGCATGACCGTCGATTGCCAAGGGGATCTGGTGGTCGCCGACACCGGAAACAACCGGGTCGAGATCTTTACCTCGGTGGCCGCCGAGTGCGCTGGCTGAGTCGGCTGGGGGCCGGGTCGGAGCGGGTACTCGGCGGACGGCGCCCGACGCTCGCTAGACCGCCTGGCTAGGGACCGTTGCGGGCATCAAGCCGACCACCGAGGCTGCCGATAGATCGAGGTGGTGGCCCCGTTTGCTGATGATCCCATAGGCGTGCCGGCGACTGACATCCGTGCCGGCGTCGAGGCACGCCCGCCCGCGGCCACCGCTCCCGCACCCGGAGAGTTCCCGCGTCCGGAGGATTTCGGCTCTCCTGGTCAAGGTCTTTCGCCGGCTGCCCCGCCGTCGACCGAAACCGGAGGAGTTGCCGGCTTTGGCGTGCCCAGCGCGCCCGCGCCGACGAGCTTGGACTCGCCAGGGATCGGAGCGCCGGGCTCCATTCCTTTGGATGAACCGGTGGCCGACGCCAGCGAGGCCGCCTCCGATGCGCCGGACCTGGGGCCGCCCAGCGAGCCATGGGGCATCAGCGACAGCCCCGTGGTGGGACCGCCACCCGGTGTCGCCGTCGACGTCGCCGGGACCCCCGCTCCAGCCGAGCGCGGGATTGCAGCCGATCCGGCCACAGTGGCCATGGCGGCACTGGTTTCGTTGCCCAAGGCATCGACGCTCGTGTTTGACCGCAGCCTGCGTTACACGGTCGCCGCCGGTCGGGCTCCGGGCCATCACGGCCTAAAACCGGACGAACTTGAGGGACAGCAGGCCGAGGTCGTACTTGGCCCGGACTGGTGGGAGATCTACGGTCCCCTCTACCGGGCCGCGCTTGACGGCGAGTCGCGCTCGCTGGAGATCTGGTCCAACGACGGCACGCGCTGCTACCTGATCGAGGTTGGGCCGCTGCGCAACGGCGACGAGGAGGTCGCCGGAGGCGTGGCTGTGTTCCGCGACGTAACCCGGCGAAAGCGAGTCGATGAGGCCCGGTATGAGGCCGAAGAGCGATTCGAGCTGCTCTTTGAGCAGAGCCCCATCGGGATCGCCCTGCTCTCACTGGAAGGACGATGGGTGCGCGTCAACCCAACGCTCGTGGAGATCACGGGTCACACGTCGGAGACGCTTGGCGCAAGCTCGGTCCAGGAGCTCACGTATCCCGACGATCGTTCAAACGACGCCGATGAGCTACGCGCTCTGATCGCCGGTGATCTGAGCGAATACAAGATCGAAAAGCGCCTCTTTCACGCCCGCGGGCATGTGATCAACGTGGTCTTCTGGGTCTCGGTGGTGCGCGACCGCTCGGGCAAGCCCCAGAACCTGATCGCCCAGGTACAGGACATAACCGAGCGCAAGCTCATGGAGCAGCGCGTGCGCGCGCTTGCCGAGCACGACCCACTGACGGGATTGTGCAACAGGCGCCTGTTTGAACACGAACTGGGCATGCAGGTCGATCGTGAGCGTCGTGGGACCCTCGGTGGCCGGCGCTCCGGTGAGGGATCGGCGCTGGTGATCGTCGATCTGGACAACTTCCGCAGGGTCAACGAGAGCTCCGGTCACAGGACCGGCGACGAGCTCCTGAAGGGGATTGCCAATGCCCTCCAGGAGCGCCTGCGAGGCACCGATCTGATTGCGCGGCTTGACGGAGATGAATTCGGTGTGCTGCTCCGCGGCACACCCATGCACGCAGCCGAGGCCGTCGCAAGAGGGCTGGCAGGCGTGGTCGCCGACTGCGGCCTTGAAACCAGCGGCAGGCAGGTCAGCTGTACGGCAAGCATTGGCGTGGCCGCCATCGGCCCCGACACCGAGGACCACGAGTCGGTGCGCGTGGCCGCCGAGCAGGCCATGTACCAGGAGAAGCTCGACAAGCGACGCGCGTATGAGGGCGAAGAACCGGTGGGTACCGAACTTCGTACCGAAGAGCTCGACTGAGCGCTCTGGCGGGAAGCCCCGCTGATCGGGCGGCGGGGGTTGCAGGCCCGCGCCGCTTTTGACGTCCGCCAGTGGGCGTAGCTTTCCTGGGCTAGCCATGCCGACGTTGAACAGCACTGCGGTCACAGTCAGCGAGTACGCCGCTCTACTTGGTCGCGCCGTGCGGGCGGTGGGGCCCGCAACACTGGAGGGCGAGGTCCAGAAGCCCCGCTCAAGCGCCAGTGGCATGTTGTGGTTCACGCTCACCGACGGCGACGCGGTCCTGTCATGCAAGGTCTTCCGCGGCCAGATTGGCGCCCTGGAACACAAGCCGCGCGACGGCGACCTGGTGCAGGTGGACGTCGACCGACCGGACTTCTGGCCGCAGGCGGGCAAGCTCGACCTGATCGCCAGCCAGATCCGCCTGGCGGGGGAGGGCGAGTTGTTGCGTCGTCGCCAGGCACTCATAGACCAGTTGGCAGCCGAAGGCCTGTGCGACGTCCAGCGCCGCCGCGCGCTGCCTGTCTACCCGCGTGCCGTGGGGGTGGTGGCGGGAGCGGGCTCCGACGCGATGGCAGACGTGCTTCGGGCGCTGGCGGACCGTTGGCCGGCTGTCCATGTCATCACAAGCACGAGCCTGGTGCAGGGCAAGTGCGCTCCGACGCAGCTGATCGATTCGGTGGCCCGGCTGCAGCAGCATCCGCTGGTGGACGCGATCATCGTGGCGCGCGGCGGCGGCTCGGTGCAGGACCTGGCGTGCTTTGACGACGAGCGCCTGTGCCGAGCTTTGTTTGCTTGCGCCGTTCCCGTTGTGTGCGCGGTTGGTCACACCGACAACAACCCCGTGTGCAACCACGTCGCGTGGGCCGCCTATACGCCCTCGCGTTCGGCTGAGCTTGTCGTGCCGAGCGCCGCCGAGGTGCGCCGCGAGCTGGCTTGGGCCAGCGAACGGGTGGCCGGGGCAGGCCGGCGGGTGGGCACGGCGGGTGGGTTGCTCCAACTTGCCGGTGCACGCTTGGACGCCGGGCGCGTGCTTGGGGCATCGGAAGGCCTGCTGCGCGAGCGCGCCCGCGCGCTGGACGCGGCAGATGGGCTGCTTGCAGGTCTTGGGGGCCACACGGGCGATTGGGGCCGGCGCGTCACCGTGGGATCGCGCCGGCAGTACGACGATCACAGTCGCGACTACGGGCACGCCGTGGGGCGCCTGGCCAGGGATACGCGCAGGGGCTTCCAGCGGCGTGCGGCCGAGGTCGGAGATGCCGTCGCAGTGGGCGCCCGCCTGATGACCGAGCGCGCACGCCGGCGTCTGGGAGACGCCACCCGCAACGCCACCCACAGCGCCGCGCTGATCGCAGCGCACGATTTCCGGCGTCGCGGCTGGCTGCTGGCCTCGGTCGCCGGTTCACCGGTGCGTTCGGTGGCCGGGGTGGCCGCGGGCCAGCGCATCGATCTGCAACTTCAGGACGGCGGCGTGGAGGCTGTCGTCGAAAGAGTCAATCCCATGACAGAGAGCGAGACCCATGCCTAACACGCAGACCCCCACCGAGCTGACATTTGAGGCCGGCTATGAGCGGTTGAAGATAATTGCCGAACGGATCGACCAGGAGGAGGTGCCTGTGTCGGAGTTGTGCGACCTCTTCGCCGAGGGCAAGGGCCTTGAGGTTGCGCTGACGAAGTACCTGGACACGCAGAAGACGCGCCTGGAGACGATCGAGCGTGGGGAGGGCGTGCAGGCATTTCGGATCGTCGCCGCCGGCGCGACCGACGAGGAGCGTGATGGCTCGCTGGAGATGCCCGAGCTGGCGTTTCAGACCGGCGCCGGTGGCACGGGTGCCTTGGAGGACGAAGTCCCCCTCTAAGGCCCTAAGCCGGCGCAGCTTCGTACTCCTCGTCAGTGACATGCATGGCCCATAAAGCCCTCACGTGGCCGTCGAAGCTTCCATCGAGTTGTGTGCTGTGACGGGTGCGTCGATCTAACTAGACCGAAGTTCCCCCTGGCGTGATGGCTGATTTAGCCGGATTCCCCGGTGGTTGCTGGGTTTTTGGAGAGTCTTGCGTGTTCGCGTCGTGTCTACGCAGTGACGGGGGCGTGCCGGGCGAGCTGGTGGGCGTGGGCTTGGAGGGGCGTCGGCTGGGCGAGCTTCTCGAACGTCGTGCTCGCGCCGGCCAGGCGGATCGTGTTGCGGGTCTGCGTCGCGAGCTCGGCGAGCAGGGTCTGGTAGCTGTGTGCGGGCTGATCGGTGCTCGTGCGCTTGGTCTGCGCCTTGGCCTGGGCGGCGGGTGAGCGGACGGCCTTCGCGACAGGGTCGGGGTTCACGGGCCGGTCCTCGTCTGTGAACAGCAGCGGCTTCCACGCGGCCTTCAGGTGCCAGGTGAGGTGGTAGGCGAGCATGCAGATCAGGACGTGCGCCTTGACCCTGTCCTCGAGGCGGTGATGGATCGGCCGGATCCGCAGGTCGGGCCCCTTGATCGACCCGAACGCTCGCT
>CAJCIJ010000005.1 GCA_903970315.1 Actinomycetota bacterium | reverse complement strand
GAGCAGAACTGCCCGTGCTCCTCCGGGAAGGCGCACATGGTCTGAGACCTCGGCAATCGTGCCGACGTCGATGAACTCGTTTTCGTGGCGCGGAACGAGCACCACGCGCTCATCTGAGCCCACATCCTCGGTCAGCGTGATCCCCATACCCGGGAACACGACCGTGTCGTCGAGCGGGATCAGACGCAGGACCGGCTTGTCCTGGTTGTGGCGCTCGAGCTCCTGCGAAGAAGCAGCGTCGGTGTCAGTTGAAGTTGATTTCGGCGATGACGGCATATCTGCACACTCCATATGAGGTTACGAAACTATAGTTACTATAGCCGGTCGTTGAGGGGCTTCAAGGGGCGGCGCGCCGTGCGCGCGTGACGCCAGCGGGTGGCCCGCTGTGGGTGTTGCAAAACAGAGGGGGGGTGATGCGCAGGTTCGGCTCGACACCACCGTGTGTACGCAAGTCCAAACCTTCTCTCAGCCACCCCGGTGGACCCCGCCGAGCAGGTCGCACGCGTGGCCGCCGAGAAGCGCGCGGTGCTGCTTCGTGCCTACCGCGGCCGACTGCGGCACGAGGATCTGGAGGACTGCCTCAGCCAGGCCACGCTTGAGCTGTTGGTGCGGGCGCGCCGCGGCGGACCCTTCCAGAGTCCCGACCACATAGCCAACGCGCTTGAGCAGAAGTTCTGCTCGCGCATCGCCGACCGCCATCGGGCCTTGGGCGGTCGCAGCGCGATTGAGGCAGCGCTGGCCGGGGCGCTGCCGATCGGCGACGCCGACGCCGCGCCCGTCGAAGTTGCCGATCCGCGGGCAAGCACCGAGGCCATAGTCGAAAGCCGTCAACAGCTCACCGGCGTACTCGCAGCTGCGAGCGAGCTCACCCATGACCAACGGCTCGTGCTGGTCAGCCAGCTGCAGCTGGACCTGAGTCCCCGCGAGTTCTGCGCGCACTTTGGCTGGTCGGCGGAGAAGTACCGCAAGGTCGCCCAGCGGGGTCGTGCGCGTCTGCGCCTGCTGGTTGCCTGCCAACATGCTCCAGCCGGCGAGAGTGAGGGAGCGTGGACGGACTTGGCACCGTCCCGATTCCCAAGCGGCGTCGGAGGTGAACACAGGGACGCGTCCGTGAAGCCCACGCCTCTGGCCCGCCGTCGCGTCCGTCAAGACGCCGGCGACTGGGGGCTGGATGTGTCCGCGTACCGGCCTCCGGTCGCCTGCGTCGTTGGGGGCGCCTGATGCGTCGCGTCACTCGGCCCAGAGAGGTCTACCGCGCCTATGCCGAGGGACAAGACCCGGACCTGAGTGTCGCCAGCGAGGCGCCTCCCTCGCGGCACGAGCCTGGAGCGGACTGGTCAGAGCCTGTCTACGGAAAGGCCGTCACCGGCAGTCACGCACGCCGCAGTCGGTGGGCGCTCACCGCTCTGGCGTGTCTGGCGGGATTGGCCGCCGGCTTCGGCGCCGTCACGGTGATCGAGCGGTTGCTCGACGCGCCAGCACGGGACGGCTCTCAGACCGCCCTGGTCGCCGGCAGCCTCGGTGGGCCGAGCACGGGCCGGATCGTTGGTTCGACGGCCGTGCGGCCGAGTTACGACGCTGGCGGCGACCATCACGCCGCGCGGGCGCCGGGTTTGCGGGAGCTGGGAAACGCGCGTGTGCGGCCACGCCTCCGAGGCGCGTTACCGGGCCTCGGGAGCTTGGGCGAGCCAGCGGTCACGGCTGAACCTGGTCTTAACACCTGGCTGTCGCGGGCCCCTGTCGCGGCAGTGGGACTGACGGTCGGGGAAACGGCGGCCGACAACGCGGGCGAGCTGGAAGCGGAGTTTGGCTTTGAGCATTGACCGTCCGATGGCCGGGGTTGGACGCGCCGGCAGGGTCACCGTGACCAGTCGTCCGATGTGGTTGATCCGCCTGTCGCGGGGCTTGCCTCGCTATGCCCTCTACGGTGTCGCGGCCTGGGGCGTGATCGCCAGCGCCCGTCTGGCGATTGCGCCTCCGCGTCCGGTGGTCCAACGCGCGCCGCGTGCCGTGACGCCAGACCGCGCTGCGGAAGGGTTCGCGGTGCTGTTCGCCCGGCGCTACCTCAGCTGGGAGTCCACTCAACCAGCCGCCTATCAGCAGTCACTGGCGCCGTTCGTTGGCGAAGGGCTGAGCGAAGGCGCCGGAGTGGCGCTGCCGTCGGCCGGCGCACAGCAGGTCCAGTGGGCCGAAGTCGTCGGAGAACGGATCGGCGCAGAGGGCCAGCGTGTCTACACGGTGGCGTGTCAGACGGACACATCCGGCCTCATCTACCTCAGCGTCGGCGTGATGCGCACGGCGACCGGCGCGCTGGCGCTGGCCGGCTATCCGGCTCTTGTGGGCGCGCCGGCCGCCGCAGGGGCCGACGACGTCGTGGAACGGTTTGCGGATGTCGCCGATCCGGCTCTGGAGGCCGTCGTGGAAAGGGCCTTGCGCAACTACCTCGCCGGCGCGACGTCAGAGCTCGCCGCCGATCTGACCGAATCGGCGCGCGTCTCTGTGCCTGCTGCGCCGCTGACGCTGGACTCGGTCTCGCAGCTGAAGTGGCTGCCTGGCGGCGGCTCGGTCTTCGCCGTCGTGCAAGCAGGGGAAAGCCGCGGGGCCACCCTCACGCTCGCCTACGAGCTCGACGTCGTCACGGTCGCCGGCCGGTGGGAGATATCGGCGATCCAGAGCAACCCATACCAATGATCAAAGGAGCCCGTGTGTCCGGACCTCGCCGTTGCAACTGCATTTCAACCCGCATCCTGACCCGCCGAGTGGCGCTGATTTTGGCGTGTGGTTTCATCGCGGCAGCGGCCGGATCGATGGTGCCCGCTCCGGCGTTGGCGGCCACCGGCGGCGTGGGAGCTGCTGCGGCCGTGGGCAGTGGCTCGGCTCAGGCCGCCGGCGGGGAAAGCAACGAGCTTGAGTCGGCGGCGAGCAAGGCCGGGGAAACCGGGCGCCGAGTGGCCATGAGCCTGATTGCGCTCGGCTTCGCGTTTGCCGCCATCGTGCTGGCATTCAGGCGCGATTTCAAGGAGGCCGTGGGCGTCTTCGCGGTCGGCGTGGTAGCCGTGTTGCTGGCCCAGGAAACCGGCGTCAAGCTTGTCAAGAACCTGGTTGTCGCCCTCTTCGGTTCCTAGCCGATGACAGCGAACGACCCGATTGAGATCCGCTCTTACCGGTCCGTGTTTGACCTCGAGCGCCGGATCTACCGCATCGATCAAATGCGACTGAACCCTGGGGGCGTCCCCATCCGCGGTGTCGCCTACTGCGTGGTCCTGGAGTTGTGCGTACTCGCATTCGGTGCGCTGCCGGGCGTCCGAGATTTGCTTGCGATCCTGCCGTGGTATCTGCGCTACGTCGCGCTCCCGCTGGCCGGCAGCGCGTTGCTGACCGTGGTCCGGGTGGAGGGGCGGCCGTTTCATGTAGCCGGGATGGCGCTCGTGCGTTACGCGCTCTCAGCGCGCCATCTCAACGGCCTGCAACCGTGCCGGGGCGCGCGGATGGGTGCGCGGTGGTACCCACAGGACCTTGTCGTCGTTCCCGACGGCTCCGACGCGCGCCTGCGGCGCCTGCGCTTCACCGGGCCGGGCGCTGCGCTGGTGACGGTCGCTCACGAGCGAGCGGTGCTGGGTGCCGTGGGCGGCCGGCGGGCGCCTCGCCTCACGCTTCGAGGGCTGGCGGGGGAGGGGTTGCTCGCCCGGGCGCAGGTCGTCGAGCTTGCCCGCGGCGTACGGATGGATGTCCACCCAGGACGCTGAAGCCGTGCGTGCGCCGATCGGGTTCATCTATGGCAACTGCGTTTTCGGTCAAAGGACAGGCGATGCCTGGGCCGCCTTTGTGCTCGAGACACACACCTACGACGCCCTCCCGGCGACCAAGAAGCTCGCGCATCTCGCCGCGCTCATGGGCGCCATCGAGGCCCTCGGAGCCGACCTTCAGATCCTCCGAGTTCCGCGGCGCTGGAGCGTGCAGCGTTACCGCGAACGGCTGGAGCGCGAGCTGGCCGCTCCGCATCGGAGGAGGGCGCTCGAGTACGCCGAGGAGCACGCGCGCCACCTCGATGATCAACTGCCCGAAAGCGCTGTGGTCTTCATGGTCGTGCGCCTGCGCGATCCCGATGGCGACGTCGCCGCCTACGTGTCGCGTGCCTTCGAGCACCATCCGCGTCACTGGCTGGATGCGCTGGGGCGCTCGCTGCGCACGCTCGACCGACGTGTGCTGGGAGCTCGGGAGCTTGAGCAGGTGCGCGCGCGGGCCGATCGCGTGCACGGACGCCTGGCGGGGTTTCTCCAGGCACGGCCGGCACGATCGGTTGAGTTGCAGTGGCTGGTGCGCAGGGGTTTCTGCCGCGGGCTGGGCGAGCCGTTGGTAGATGGCCTGCACGAGCCGCGGGCGTTGGTCTTTGAGTCCGACGTCGGGGCTGTGCTGGCGCCGCTGGAGGGCGATGTTGTGCGCTGGATGGACGGCTTTGTGGAGCACCGTGGACGGCATCTGCGTGTTGAGTCCGAGCTGGGTGTGAGCTGGCAGGCTCACCTGGTGCTCGGCGCGCTCCCCGAACGGGTGAGCTTTCCCAGCGCACGCGTCGAGCTCATGTTCGCGGCACCCGAGAGTCTGCCGTTCCCGATCGATCTCGTCCTCTGCGCGCGCTTCCTGCCCAACGAGCTTGCGGTGCGACTGGCCAGGCGCAAGGTCCAAGACGCCGATCAGATACTGGAGGCCGAGGCCGACGGCGATCAGGGGCCCACCGACCAGGGTTTGCAGCGCACCCACCAGGCGCGGGACCTGCTCGCCTACCTACAGTCGGCAAGTCGCCCGCCGCTGTTGCGCTCCACGATGGCCGTGGCAATCGGTGCCGACAGCGAGCGTGAGCTGGAGGCCCGCGTCGAGCTGTGCCGCCGGGCCTACGGCGAGATTCGCCTGCACCGGCCGCTCGGCGACCAGCTGGGCCTGTTCAGTCAGCACCTGCCCGGCCAGGGCACGCACGTCGTCGGCTACGACGACACCCTCACGTGCGAGCAGGTGGCAGCGATGATGCCCACCGCTGCTCACGTGGCCGGCTCTGACGGCGGGTTCTTCCTCGGCCACACGTTGTCGGGGTCTGCCCGGCCCGTCTGCTTCAACCTCAGCGAGGGGTCCGAGCAGGACCGCAACACGGCGATCCTCAGCGTCGGCGCATTGGGCACCGGCAAGACGACGCTGGCTCAGAAGCTCAAGTACGAGGCCTTTTTACGCGGGGCGCGGATCGTGGACTGCGACCCCAAGGGCGACCACCGCTTCCACGAGCTCGAGGAGGTCGCCCCGCACGTGGAGTCCATCGCGCTCCGTCCCGACCCTGCGCTCCGGGGCATGCTGGACCCCCTTCGGGTCGCCCCGTCGCACCTGCGCCAGGACGTGACTGTGTCGTTCCTGCGCGATCTGCTGCCCGGGCGCGCCGAGCCGGCTTGGGAGGCGGCGGTGCTTGAGGCGGTTGACGCCGTGATCCGGCGCGCGGCAGTGCCCACGTGTCTCGACGTGGTCCGCGCGCTGGCCGAAGGTGACCAGACTGCGACGCAGGTGGGGCAGTCCTTGGCTGTTTACGCGCGCAGCGGCTTGACGCAGCTGGCGTTTGCCGACCCCAGTGCGCCACCGCCGCCGGTCGGGCGCAGCCAGGTCACCTACCTGCCCATCCGCGACCTACCGGGCCCCGAGCCGGGCACCCCCCGCGGGGAGTACTCGCAGTCCGAGCGGGTTGGTGAGCAGCTGGTACGCCTGATCGCGATGTTCGCGATGCACCTGATGGGCGCCGAGCGCGAGCGCCTGAAGGTCTTCTCGTTCGACGAGGGTTGGCGTCTTTTGAGCGATCCCGCGGGGCGTTCGCTGCTGCAGTCGCTCCAGCGGATGGGACGGTCCGAGCTCGCCGTCCCGATCATCTCGACGCAGCTGGTCACCGACACGCTGGCCGGCGAGCGTGAGTCGCTGCACAACCTGCTCGGCGCGATCTTTGTGTTCGGCATGCGCTCCGAGAGCGAGATCACGGGCGCGCTGAAGCTGCTTGGTCTGGATCCCGACGACGCGCGCTTACGCGCTCGCCTGGCGGAGTTCGATGCCGGCCGCTGCCTGTTTCGCGACCACCGGGGCCGGGTCGAGGCGATCCAGGTCGAGGTCGTGGTCCCGGCTTTGCTGCGGGCGTTCTCGACCACACCGGGCCGGTCGTGAGCAGGCTGCGGGGCGCCGTCGCGGGCGTGCTCGTGACGATGGCCTTTGCCGGCCCATTTGTTCTGCCCGGCCGCGTCCAGGCCAGGCCGGCGGCTTCCCACGGCAGCAGCGCGCACAACGGCGGGCCGGCGCGTGCGGTGCCGGCTGGCGCGCTAGGAGCGCAAACGCCCGACGAACTCCTCGGTGCGACCTCCGGCGAAGGGGACTTTCTCGGGGATAACGGGCTGGTCAGTCCAGGGTGCGGTCAGGCACCTGGCGCGACCTCTGCCGGCTGCACCGGGTCCGGGTTCCTGGCTGCACCGGACCCCACGAGCAACTACGCATTCGACGTTCACATCAACACCGGCTTCAACATCGGCAATGACGTCGCAGCCGAGTCCGAGGACATGCTCCAGTGGGCGTGGATGGCGCTGGTTGCGATGGTGCGCGGCCTGATCGTGATGCTCGAATGGTGCTACGCGATGAACCTGTTCGGGGCGGCAATCCTGAGCCGCATCTCTGGTGCGCTGCGGGATGTCGAGGCCACGTTGACCGCGCCGCTGCTGGCGTGTGCGCTGGCGGTCGCCGCGGCACTGACCGCGTATCACGGTCTTGTTCGCCGTCGCGTTTCGCAGACGCTTGGCCAGGCCGTGGTGACGGTGGCGATGATGGTTGCTGGGCTTTGGGCCACGCTGGACCCCGGTGGCAGCGTCGGTGCACTGGCTGCGTGGGTGAACGAGGCCAGCGCCGGAGCCCTTGCGGTCGTCACGACCGGCACGCCGCAACGCGCCAATCAGTCGCTTGCGGCCAGCATGCACGGGCTCTTCGGAGACGTCGTGACAGCACCGTGGTGCTACATGGAGTTCGGGAACGTGGAGTGGTGCCAGCAGCCACGGCGTCTGGATCCCCGGCTGCGTGGGGCAGCCCGTGCGATCGCTGCGCAGGAGCGCTCCGACGCGGCATCGCAAGCCACCGCCTACGGCGACCCCACCAGCCTGCTGCAAAGCGCCGCGCTGCTGGACGGTGCCCAGACAAACGGCGCCCTCTTCCTTGCGTTGCCCGCCAACGGTCCGGCGCGCAACTCGATCAATACGCAGGGCTCGCTGCTTCGCGTCCTCTGCGGGGGTTCCTACGAAGTCACCAACTGCGACGGCCCAACCGCGGCGCAGGCCGGGTTTCGCACCGAACATGAGGCCTGGGCCAGGGCAGTGGGACTGGTGCTGATCTGGATTGGGGTTCTGGGCATGCTCCTACTGCTGGGCTGGATCGGCATGCGCCTGCTCGCGGCGGCGATACTCGGCCTGTTGTGCCTGCTGCTCGCCCCTGCCGCCGTGATCGCACCGGCGCTTGGCGATGGCGGTCGCGGCGTCTTCACAGCCTGGGGCGCGCGGCTGTTGGGAGCGGTCACCGCCAAGCTGATCTACTCCCTGCTGCTCGGCGCCGTGCTGTTGACCCTGCAGGTGCTCATGGGTTTGGCACTGTTCGGCTGGTGGGTGCAGTGGTGTCTGATCTCAAGCCTTTGGTGGATCGTCTTCCTGCGCCGTCATGAGCTTCTCAGCCTGGCGCGGGTGGGGGAGCGCACTCCCTGGGCTCGGGGTACGGCCGCAACCGGCGCCCTGTCGCGCCGCGCCGGCCTGCTTGGCAGGGTGGGCAGCCGCGCGGGCTACCATCTGACCGATGCCGGTCTTCTCGGTGCCGGCCGTTGGGCACGCGATAGGGCGCTCCGCCCGCCACTGACAGCCCAGCGGCGCCAGCAGATCGCGCGCTACACACGGCAGCGCGCACGGGAGGGTGCCGACCGGCAGGCCGGCGCAGCGCTCCAGCGCGAGCACGCTGTGGCCGAGGCCCTGGTCGCCGGCACGGTGGACAGACGCGCGGGGATATCCGCCATGCAGACCCGCCTTGCGCGCGTACGGGCGGCCCAGGCGGCGACGGCTGACGGCGAGTCCGGGGTCGCCGCCGACGTCACGGCGAACGTGGGCAGCCAGCGACGGCGCCTCCGGCTCGAGGCCCGGGCGCAGCGTCTGCAGGCACGAATCGCCTCAGAGCAGGCCGCCCTGACCGGCGCGCAGCAGACGGTCTATGCGGCTGCGCGGTCACAGGCGCACTCGGGCCGCGTCTTCACCGATGAACAGCTCAGCGAGCGCGGGCGCCTGTATGACGCTCAGGCGGCGCTCGCCAACAAGGGTAGGCCCGACGCCGAGGGCCGCCGCCGCGACTACCGGCGGCTGGCCTCCCTGGTGGGGCTTGGCGAGCGCGAGTGGGACGCCCTACGGGGCCGCGAGCGACTGGAGACAATCCTGCGGATCGACGACGAGCTTGCCTTGCGCTCCGCGCGCCACCAGGCCGGCGAGCGCGCGGTGGCTGCCCGCGAGCGCCCCCTGCCTCGCGCCGAGCGGCGCAAGCTCGATCGCGCATACGACCACGCCCAGCAGCAGAGTGTCCGCGGCCGCGGACATCGCCCGCCCGCCCGCCCGACCGCCAGTCCGCTGATGCGCTGGGTGGCCGAGGAACGTCACAACGCGGCGGCCGGAACAACGCCCGCCACGCTTGCCGAACGGGCGCGCGGCCAGACCGGTGCAGCAGCGCCGGCGCCACCCGGATCGTCCACGAGCGCGGCAGAGCGCCGCCGCCGTCAGTTCAGGGCGCGTTAATGCGGCCGGCGCTGCCTGCTATTAGAGTCGAGCCATGAGCGCTCGCGAGATCGACTACCTGCTGATCGGCGGCGGGCAGGCCAGCGCCCTTGCTGCCAAGAAGCTGCGCGAACGCACGCCTGATGGCTCGGTGCTGCTGGTGGGGCGCGAGTTTGACCCCCCCTACGAACGCCCCCCCTGTTCCAAGGGGTATCTGCAGGGGATTTTCGAGCGCGACGAGGCTTTCATCCTCAAGCCCGAGTGGTACTCCCAGCAGCATGTCGAGCTGATGTGCCGGACGACGGTGACAGCGCTGGACCCGGACACCCGGATCGCCAAGCTGTCGACGCGCGAGGAGGTGCACTTCGGGCAGGCGCTGATCGCGACCGGTGCCAACGTCCACCGCCTGCACGTGGATGGCTCAGAGCTCGACGGCATCCACTACCTGCGGACCCTTCCCAACGCCGACGCCATCCGCGAGGACCTGGCCGATTCCGAGCACGTTGTCGTTGTCGGGGGCTCCTACATCGGCTGTGAGGTGGCCGCCTCACTGGCCCGCATCGGACACGCCGTCACGATCGTGATGCAGGAGCACCACCCGCTGGAGCGCGGGTTCGGTGAACACGCGGGCGGCTTCTTCGGTGACCTGCTGCAATCGCACGGCATCACCCTTCACGGGGGCGACGAGCTCGAGCGTTTTGAGGGCGATGGGCGCGTTGCCAAGGTTGTGACCAAGGGCGGGCTGGAGCTGCCGGCGGATGTGGTGGTGATCGGCGCCGGGGTCACTCCCGAAGTGCGCCTGGCCAAGGCCGCCGGATTGGAGATCGGCGAGCGCGGGGGGATTCGCACCAATTCGAAGCTCCAGTCCAGTGTCCCTGGGATCTACGCCGCCGGGGACGTGTGCGAGTACGACTCCGTCATCCACGGCCATCCGTTGCGGCTCGAGCACTGGGACGTAGCGTGCGCTCAGGGCGAGACGGCCGCGCGCAACATGCTCGGCGACGACGTCGATCACGACACCGTGCCTTACTTCTTCTCAGACATCGCCGACTGGGCCTCACTTGAGTACGTTGGACCGGCGTATGACTGGGACCGCGAGGTGCTGCGCGGATCATTCGTGGCCGGCGATTTCACGATCTGGTACCTGCGCGAGCGGCGCGTGCTGGGCGCGCTGACCGTCGGGCGCTCAGACGAGCTGGACATCGCCAGGCGGCTGCTACGTGAACGCACCGTCTTGGACGATGCGCAGCTGGCCAGGCTCGGCGACCGCAACGCCGAGATCACAATGATCGGCTAGCGCCGCCACCGGGGCCGCTCCGAGGGGTGGGGCGACCACCGCGCCGCTTTGTCTGCCTAGCGCCGATCAGCCGGCGTCGGACTCGACGGAGTGCGCGCCGGGCTCCCAGAGCGGCTGGTCGGTCTCGGCGGCGCCTCGGGCCAAGATGAACAGCAGGTCAGAGAGCCGGTTCAGATAGCGGATCGCCTCCGGGTTGGCGTCGTGGCCGATCGCCAGCGCCCTGCGCTCGGCCCGCCGGCACACGGTGCGGCAGATATGCAGGTGCGAGACCGCCAGGCTGCCGCCGGGGATCACAAACGACCTCAGTGGCGCCAGCCGGCCGTTGACCTCGTCGCATGCCTGCTCCAACCACGCGGTGTAGTCAGGGGTGATGCGCAGGCGAGCACGGGGCTTCTCTGGCCCGTCACCGGCCTCCGCTGCGGCATCGTTTGGGCCGGCAAGGGCCGCGGCGGCGGCATCGTCGGCTCCACCGGGGACGCACAGGTCGGCGCCGAGATCGAGCAGGTCGTTCTGGATGCGCGACAGCCACTGAGCAAACCGCTGCGGCATTCCAGGCTGCGCCAGAGCTACACCAACCGTGGCGTTTAGCTCATCCACCGTGCCATAGGCCTCAACGCGCGGATCGAGCTTTGAGACCCGGCTCATGTCGCCCAGGTGCGTCTGTCCGTCGTCTCCCAGACGGGTGTAGATCCGGGTTAGGTTTACCGTCATGGCTTGCGTTCCGAGCGTGCCTGGCCGTCCTGCGGAGGTTGGGCCGAGGGAGGGTGGCGCTGCCCGGATGATACGGTCCCGCCCTGCTGATGAGGGTAGGGGTTCCGAAAGAGACGGTGCCGGGCGAGCACCGGGTGGCGCTTGTGCCCGAGATCGTGGGCAAGCTCGGCAAGCGCGGTATCGAGGTGGTCGTGCAGTCCAGCGCCGGCGCCGACGCGTTGCTCGATGACGCGCTGTTCACTGGCGCGGGTGCGACGGTCACTGACGATCCTGCCGCGGTGTGGGCCTGCGAGGTCGTCGTCAAGGTCGCCCCTCCCAGTGCGGCGGAGATCGCTCTGCTTGGAGCCGGTTCGCTGCTGATCGGCTTTCTTTCTCCGCTCGACAGCCCGCAGACCACCCGCGCTCTGGCCGATGCCAAGGCGACCGCGCTGGCGATGGAGTCAATCCCGCGGATCTCGCGCGCCCAGTCGATGGACGCCCTTTCGTCGCAGAGCAACGTCGCCGGGTACAAGGCAGCGCTGCTGGGGGCGGAGGAGATGGGGCGCTTCTACCCGATGATGATGACCGCCGCCGGGACGATCCCGCCGGCTGCAGTGCTGGTCCTGGGTGCCGGCGTGGCCGGGCTGCAGGCGCTTGCCACGGCGCGCCGGCTTGGGGCCCGCACGACCGGCTATGACGTGCGCCCCGAGGTCGCCGAGCAGGTGCACTCGCTCGGCGCCAACTGGCTGGAGCTTGATGTCGAGGCCTCCGGCGAGGGTGGCTATGCCCGTGAGCTGACCGAGGAGGAGCGTGCGCGCCAGCAGCAGGCGCTGACCGACGCGATCAAGGGGTTTGACGTGGTGATCACCACCGCGCTGGTCCCCGGTCGTCCGGCGCCCCGGCTGGTCACCGCCGAGGCCGTGGAAGGGATGAAGGCCGGCTCTGTGATCGTCGATCTGGCCGGCGAGACCGGGGGAAACTGCGAGCTGACCGAGCCCGGCCAGACGGTTGTGCGCCACGGCGTAAAGATCCTCTCGCCGCTGAACTTGCCCGCGACCATGCCTGAGCACGCATCGGCGCTTTACGCACGCAACGTGCAAGCCCTGCTTGAGCTGTTGACCGACGACGAGGGCAACCTGCACCTGGACTTCGACGATGAGATCGTCAGCGGCTGCTGCATCGTGCGCGACGGCGAGATCGTCAACGAGCGAGCCAAGGCTGCGGTGGCGGCAGCATGATCCTCGCGAGCACGCTCACGACCAACCTCGCGATCCTCGTGCTCGCGGGCTTTGTCGGCTTCATCGTGATCTCGCGGATTCCGAACACGCTGCACACGCCGCTGATGTCGGGAACCAACGCCATCCACGGGATCGTGGTTCTCGGCGGCCTGATCCTGTTGGGGTTGGAAGGACTGTCGGTCTTCAGCGACATCTTGCTCGTGATCGCGGTGGCCTTCGGCACGATCAATGTGATCGGCGGCTTTCTGGTGACCGACCGGATGCTTGAGATGTTCAAGCGCAAGCCGCCCAAGCCCAAGGACGACGGTGGAGACGGCTCATGAGTGCGTTTCCGGCCACGATCTTCCTGCAGAGCGAAAGCTTCATCTATGTCCTCTACATCGCGGCGTTCACGCTCATGGTGTTGGGTCTCCGCGGCCTGGCCGGTCCCAAGAGCGCGGTCCGTGGCAACCGCTTGGCCGGCGTGGGGATGGCGATCGCGGTCATCGCCACCCTGCTCTCGCCCCACGAGGGCCGCTGGGGCCTGATCGCCCTCGGCGTGGTCATCGGCACAGCCGTGGGCATCCCGGCTGCGCGCCGGGTCAAGATGACCGCGATGCCCCAGATGGTGGCGCTCTTCAACGGCGTCGGCGGCGGGGCGGTGGCGATCATCTCCTGGGTCGAGTTCCGCCACTACGGGTCCACGTACGGCTCGCACATCGCGACTGCTGCCGCCGGCGAAGGGTTTGCGACGTACACGACTCCCGCCGTGCCCACCTACGTCGCGATCTTCTCGGTCGCCGCCGCGATTGTGGGATCGGTCTCCTTCTGGGGCTCGAACATCGCCTTTGCCAAGTTGCAGGAAATCCTGCCCGGACGCCCGATCACCCTGGGCTCCGGTCAGCAGGCGCTCAACGGCCTGCTGGCGCTTCTAGCCCTGGCCGCCGGGGTCGCGCTCGTCGCCGGCGTGCACTCCGAACTGCTGTTCATCGGCATGCTGCTCGCGGCGGCGCTGCTGGGCAACGCGGTCGTGCTGCCCATTGGCGGTGCCGACATGCCCGTGGTGATCTCGCTCCTGAACGCGTTCACGGGAATCTCGGCGGCGGCCACGGGGGTGGCGCTGAACAACCCCGCGCTGATCGTCTTCGGGATGATGGTGGGCGCCTCCGGGTCGATCCTGACCAAGCTCATGGCCGACGCCATGAACCGCTCGATCCCGGCGATCGTGGCCGGTGGCTTCGGCGGCGGTGGTGCCGTCGAGGGGGCCGAGGGCGCCGGCGAGCACGCCGGGACGGTGCACTCGATTGGAGCCGCCGACGCCGCAATCCAGCTCGCCTACGCCAGTCACGTGGTGGTCGTCCCGGGCTACGGGATGGCCGTGGCCCAGGCCCAGCACGCCGTGCGCGAGCTGGCCAAGGAACTCGAAAAACGTGGCATCGAGGTGTCCTACGCGATCCATCCCGTCGCGGGGCGGATGCCGGGGCACATGAACGTGCTGCTGGCCGAGGCCGACGTGCCGTATGACCAGCTCAAAGAGATGGACGACATCAACCCCGAGTTCCAGCGCACCGATGTCTCGCTGGTGATCGGCGCCAACGACGTCACCAACCCTGCCGCCAAGAACACGCCCAGCTCGCCGATCTATGGCATGCCGATTCTCGAGGTTGCCGACTCCAAGTCTGTGATCGTGATCAAGCGGTCGATGAACCCCGGCTTTGCCGGAATCGAAAACGAGCTCTACTACGACCCCAAGACCGCGATGCTCTTCGGCGACGCCAAATCGGCGGTCGCTGACATCGTCAGCGAGCTGGGGTCGATCTAGGGCGTTCGTGCCCGCCCGCCGGCTCGCGCCGGGGGTGGCAATCCGGCCGCAGCGGGGTTTGCGCGCGCCGGCGCTCTGCAACACTTGATCGGGTGATGCAGCGCAGCGCAGCCGTCGCGGCGTTCGCCGATGATGAGTTTGATCTGGTCGTGGTCGGCGGCGGCATCACAGGTGCCGGTGTCGCCTTCGACGCCGCCACGCGCGGATACAGCGTGGCGCTGATCGAGCGCGCTGATTTCGCCTCGGGCACCTCCAGCCGGTCCTCAAAGCTCGTACACGGGGGCCTTCGCTATCTGCAGAACTTCGATCTCGGCCTGGTCCGCGAGGCGCTGCTTGAGCGCAGCCTGATGGTCAGGCTTGCGCCGCACCTGGTGTTGCCGCTGCCGCTGGTGGTCGCGGCGTTTGACGGCGAGCGCCCCGACCGCATCACCGGCGTCGGCTTGAACCTCTACGACGTTATGTCCGTCCAGCGCGGCCGCCCGCGAGGACGGCGCGGGACCGAGTCCGGCGCCGAGCGCGAGCCCGAGGAGTTCTGGAGCCCGGCGCGCCACCGCATGATCTCCGGCGAGGAGGTATGCGAGGTTGTGCCCGCGCTGACCGAACGCCATCCCACGGGTGGTTATCTGTTCTATGACTGCCAGACCGATGACGTGAGGCTGGTCTTGACGGTGCTCGCTGAGGCCGAGCGGTTCGGTGCGGTCTTTGCCAACCGCGTGGCTGCGACCTCGCTGCTTGAGCGAAACGGGCGGGCGTATGGCGTCGTGGCCCGTGATCTGGAGAGCGGCCGCGAGATCGAGTTGCGGGCATCGAACGTCGTCAACGCCACCGGTGTGTGGGCCGATGAGCTGCGGCCCGAGGAGCTTTTTGCCGAGGCCGAAGTCCCGCGTATCCGCCCCAGTCGCGGCACACACATCATCGTCGCGCACGACCTGCTGCCGATGGTCGGCGGCGCGATCGTGCCGGCGGCCGGCGAGCGCACGATCTTCGCGTTGCCGTGGCTGGGCCACACGCTTGTGGGCACTACCGACAACGACTACGAGGGCTCCCTGGACCATGTGGCTCCTGCGGCTTCGGACATCGAGTACCTGCTCGCTGCCGTCAACGAGTTCTTCGGCACGTCGCTGGAGCCATCCGATCTCGACGGCGCCTTCGCCGGTGTACGTCCCCTGATCTCCACCGGCGACAGCCGCAAGTCGGTTGACATCTCCCGCAAGGCCGAGCTGTACGAGACCTCCAGCGGGATGGTCACGATCACGGGCGGGAAGCTGACCACGTGGCGACGCATGGCCAAGATGACCGTCGATCGGCTCGTGGAACGCGAAGCGCGCCAGGCCCCCTGCCGCACGCACGAGATCCCGCTTGGTGAAGCGGTCGACCCGCAGGCGCTTCCACGTGTCGCCGGCCTCGCCGAGACGGCCTACGCTGCGCTGGCCGCGCGTTACGGACACCGAGCCGCAGACGTGCTGGCGCTGGCCGCCGAGCGCCCGGAGCTCGCAGCGCCGATCGTGGCCGGCGAGCCCGATGTTCTCGCCGAGGTTCTGTTCGCCGCTCGCCACGAGCAGGCCACGACGATCGCCGACGTGCTGGCCCGCCGCACACGCCTGGCGCTTCTGGCCGCCCGTCGCCTGGCGCTGCCAGACGCCGTGCCGGCGCCACCGCAGGACCCCGCCGATGACGGTGCGGCCGGCGGTGGACAGCCGACACCGATCGGGCGCGTCGCCGAGGTGCTCGCGACCGAGCTGGGCTGGAACCGCGCGCGCGCTGCGCATCAGACGGAGGCCTTCGGCGCGGAGTCCGACGCCGAGGGCCCTATAGCATCGGCGTGACCCACCCAGGCAGGGATTCCCGTTCACTCGACAGAAGGAAGCACGCACATGCCGGTACTCGATCGCATAGAGCTTGAGGCAAGCCCTCTGGCGGACCTGCACACGATCGCCAACGAGCTCGGCGTGGACGGATTCCGACGGCTGCGCCGAGAGCAGCTGATCGCCGCGATTCTCGGTGAGGATCCGGGTCTGAGTGAGCCCGAGCCCGCGGTTGCGCAACCGAAGCCGCGTGCGTCGCGATCGCGCCGGGAGCCCGGCTCGGCACCGGCGCGTCGCCGAAGCCGCGACGATCGCGACGCCGGCGAGCGGCGGCCGGCCAGCCGCCGAGTCTCTGACCCTGAGCGTGCCGCTTCGGCGCCCAGCGGTGACGCCGAGAGCCCGGGGCGGGTCGTTGAGGGCGTGATCGAGGTCCGCGACAACGGGTCGGCCTTTTTGCGCCTTCATCCGCCGGGTCCCTCCGACGACGACGTCTACATCGCACCCGCCCAGGTCAAGCGCTGTGAACTGGTGTCCGGCGACAAGGTCACCGGGCCCGTGCGAAGGCCGCGCCGGTCCGAGCGCCACCCGTCGCTTGCGCGCATCGAGACCGTCAACGGCGAATCGGCCGACAATCGCGGGCCCGCAGAGACGGCAGATCGACCGTCCCAGAGGTCCGCACGTCGTGGCACGCGGTCGTCCGCGCCCAAGGACGACCAGAAGGCCGTCACGCCGGCGCCTGCCTTTCCGACTCAGCCGCTGGCTCTCGGCGCCGCAGATCCCATGGTTGCCGCCGTGGAAGCGCTTGCGCCGCTTGGCCTGGGCTCACGCGCGGTGATCGTGGGTGCCTCGCGGACCGGCAAGACCGAGCTTCTGCGCCGCATGCTTGCGGCGGTCGCGAACCGAGGCGAGCTTGGGGTGTCGCTGGCACTCGTCGGTGTCCGCCCAGAGGAGATCGCCGAATGGCAGTCGGGCCCCGTCAAACCGGTCGGCGCTGTGAGCTTTGCCGCTTCGGCCGAGTCTCAGGGGCAAGCGGTTCAACAGGCGCTGGAGGCCGCCGAGCGAGATGCAGCGCGCGGCAGGCACGCCGTGTTGTTCATCGACACCCTTGACGGACCCCCTGGCGACGTTGCGCGCAAGGCGCTCGCCAGCGCACACACAGCGGCCGCCCCGGGAGCGCGCTCGGGGTCGGGCTCGGTGACGGTGATCGGGACCGCTCTGCGTCCCTTCGGCGGCGAGACCACCGTGATCGCGCTGGATGTGGGCAAGGCCGCAAGCGGCCAGTTCCCGGCGCTGGATGTGATGGCCTGTGGCACGCTGCGCCCAGAGTTGCTCGTGGGCGAGGACGGCGCACGCGCGATCGCACGCGCGCACGCTAGCCAGGCGCCGTCGACACGCCGCTGGTGGCCGTTCGGGCGTAGCTGAGCTAGCCGCTGTATGCGACTCGGCCCCAGGAGGGCTCGGGCGACAGTTCGATCGGTTCGTCGGGTCGGTCGGGCTGGATGTAACGGAAGGCCCCGTCGACTGCCGCGAAGACCACCGTCAGCTCGCCCTCCAGGACACGCTGGTCAAGCCAGGCGCCACGGAAGACCAGTCGCCGCAGCCAGTGCACCAGCGAGCGCTCGGCTGGACCGACCAGCTCCGGCCAGCAGACGTTGACGTGCTCCCCCAGGGTTGATGCCGGATCGGGCACGGTGCCGTTGACCGCGAGGTTCACCAGGTCCTCGAGCTCGTCGTCGGCCAGGCGGTGGCGCACGAACCCCAGCTTCATCGCAGCCTGCTCACAGCGCTCGGCGAAGTCATCCTCGTTGAACGTAAATCGCAGCGGCCCGTACTCCAGAACGAAGTCCTGACCAGAGTTGTAATTTCCGCGACGCGCAGTCTGCATGGCTGTTTCAGGGATGCACTGAGTGGTTGATCGGGGCTCTGCCGTCCGTGGCGGCCACAGGAAACCCGGCCGTCGCCATCGTAAGTCTTAATCCTGCCCGCGGCTCGTCGTGCATGCGATGTTGCAGGGTCCAGCGCGCCGGCTCGATCGCGCGACGGCGCCGGCTCGCGACGGTAGGACGGCTGGACCGACTCAGATCCCGTTAGGGCCCGGGGCCGGCCGGCACAGGGGTCGGGGGCAGCGTCAGCAGCACGCGCGTGCGCGTGATGGCTCCCAGCGACTTCGATCCCACCGTCAGCGTGCCCAGTCCCTGCAGGTACCGCGTAAGTTTTGTGATCGTGGGGCTGCCGCTGAGTCCCAGGGCGCGCGTGAGCGCCAGCAATGCCGGGAAGTTCACCAGCAGGCGGGGCCTCATCCCTTCCCCGAGCGCCGCCACCGCGGTCTGGTAGGCCGGCGATCCGCCAAGCGTGGCCGAGGGCGCCAGTGCGTCCTGGAACGCCGACAGCCCGAGAGCCACCACGAGCTTTCCCTGCGCGGCAGCCACGACCACGGGCAGCGGCAGCCCCGGCACTGTGACCGAGACCGCCGCTTCGGTGTCGGGCAGCGTCGTCGGCGACACCTGAACCCCGGAGCCCGCCAGAAGCGCGCGCATCCGGGCGATCTCGGCGGTCGCCGTGGTCGGGCTGTCGGGCACGATCACCAGGCCCGCGTCGAATTCGGGCAGGCTTGTACCGCTTATGAACAGCGCCCCTGGCCCCAGCGTGCCCAGGGCCCCGTGCTTGAGCTTGCCGCGCCGCGCCGAGAGCACGCCGATGATCCGTTCAAGCGACGGTACGACCGTCGGAGCCAGCGCGCCGAGGTTGCCTCCGCCGAGAAGCGACGACAGTGCGCCGCCGGCGCCGGTACGGCTGCCGCTGAGGGCGGGCAGCAACGACACGGCCTGGGCGGCCGAATCGCCGAAGTCCTGGGTGCCAACCGAGACCGTCGATCCTTCCGGCAGCCCCTCAAACAGCTGCGCGGCGGTCCCGGCCTGTTCGCTGCCGCTGGCTGTCGGAGGCTGGGTGGTGCCGCCTGGGCTCGAGTCGATGTCAAGCCTTACCTGGTGGACTCCGGCGGTGAGCGACAGGTAGAGGTCGGTCCGGGGCGACGGATCGAGCGTGCGCATCAGCCGGCCCAACTGCGCGGCCCCCGCCCGCCCTGAGGCGCCGCCGGCGGCGCCGGACTGTCGCGCAAGGGCTGCGGCCAGGCGCGGGGAGTCGATGTACGCGTGCGCCAGCGCACCGGGAGCGGCGTTGGAGCTCAAGCTCGCATAGCCCTGCGCCTGCTCGACGGTGGCGCCACCGTGTGCGGTGTCGATCACTTCCAACAGCGCTTGTTGGCTGCCCACGACGACGAAGGAGTCCACGAGCGCCGCGGCCCTTCCCGCGGGGACCAACCAGTAGGACACGCCTTTGTAGGTCGCGGTACGGGCACCTGCTCGTGCGGCCTCGGCCTTCAGGAAGGCCTGGGCGGCCGGCACGTCGGTGCAGTCGGCGACCACCGCTCCCTGACTTTGGTCATACAGCTTTGACGCGCCGGTTCCAGTGGATGACAGGACCGGTTTGACCGTTTCCAGCAGGCGCCCCGAAAGCGCGTATTCCAACAGCCCCGACAGCGTGTTCGGAGGTTGCACGGCGGGCAGCACGATGTGGGTCAGGAACAGGCCGGCGTCTTCCCCCAGCCACGGCTTGACCTCAGCCGGGGTGACCGCCGAGGACGGCCCGCCCAGGCTCAGGGTTTCCAGCAGCCCGGCGAAAGGCTTGGCTTCGTGGGCAAGCGCCTGCCCATCGGCTTCGGCGTAGCCCTTCATTGCGCCCGTGGGACGTACGTCGGCGGTTGCGTAGACGGGTGCCGACTCCGG
>CAJCIJ010000004.1 GCA_903970315.1 Actinomycetota bacterium | reverse complement strand
CCGGTCTTGTCGACTGTGTGGACTTGGTACGACCCTTCGTCGGGACTGGCCTGGGTGATCCAAGCCACCGAGCCGTCGGATTTGAGCACTAGGCTGGTCGCCGACCCGATGCCGATTTCATTCGGGGTCGGCGTAAGCGGTGTGCCCGTGGGCGCCCTGTGCAGGTCCTTGCCAGTACGCAGGTCTTGCACCCACACAACGTCTCTTGAGCTGCCAGCGCCCGGCACGCCTCGTGAATAGATCGTCGAAAGTTCTTCCCAGGCGACCATCTCGCCCGCAAGGGTCACGTGCCGCGTGGCATCGTAGCCCGTCGACGTCGGTTCTTCTGGTGGACCGCCTGCCGCGATGTAGTAGGAGCCGCGCCGGCCGAAGATGCAACCGCGGTCCGAGGTGAATTCGGCTGGTGGCCGTCCCGGCGATACTTCGTGGGCCACATAGATCTGCGCTTGGCGGTCGGCTGCGACGACCCTGCCGATGCCCGGTCGACAGACCATGGCTGTCTTCTTCGAGGCCGACGTCGCCGCGGCCGGCGCAGCTACGAAAAGCAGCGCGGTCCCAAGAAGGCTGTAGACGGCTCGTTTCATGTACCTGGCTCTACCGATCAGTGCGACAGCGCCCGGAGTGCGATCGAGCAAACCGCGTAGCCCGTCCAACTTAATGCAGCACCGCGGACATCGGCTTGCCTTCCTGGGTCCAGTAGAGCCTACTGCCGGCCAGAGCCAGCGAGTAGGGGTCGATGTCGGCGCCGAAGGCCAGCTCGTGGCTACCGGTCTTGTCGACTGTGTGGACTTGGTACGACCCTTCGTCGGGACTGGCCTGGGTGATCCAAGCCACCGAGCCGTCTGGTTTGCCATGGTCGGTCCAGCATACGCGGCGATGACAGCATCGGCAAGCACTGTCGGACGACCGGGCTCCACACCTTCCGGAAGGCAATCTCGTGCGCCAGTCGTGCGCCAGTCAGCATCGGTTTTGAGCGGTTTTCAGCGGTCTACTGCGGTCACGACTCGGACCGAAAACGACGCCGCGCCGACAGGAAACTGCCTGCAAACAGGCGACTTTCCCTGCAAAAACGGAGGGGGAGAGATTCGAACTCTCGGTACGCCAATAAGACGCACAACGGTTTTCGAGACCGCCGCATTCAACCGCTCTGCCACCCCTCCAGGGGAAGTAATCAGGCTAGCCCATCACGGCTGTTGTAGGCCTCTTGCGGGCGGTCCGTGAGGACCCTGAGTGCCGGCGGCGGCGTTCAGCGCCGCGAGGCGAAGAATTGGCTCAGCAGGGTCGACGACTCGGCCGCGAGCAAGCCCCCCGCCACATCGGGCCGGTGGTTCAAGCGTGGCTCAGCGAGCACGTCAAGCACGCTGCCCCCCGCACCCGCCTTGGGGTCATACGCGCCGAACACCACGCGGGGCACGCGGGCCAGCACGATCGCGCCGGCACACATCGCGCACGGCTCCAGGGTCACGTAGAGCACCGCGTCGAGCACGCGCCACGTGCCCAACCTGCGTG
The DNA here is from genome assembly GCA_903970315.1 of Actinomycetota bacterium. Lineage (GTDB taxonomy): Bacteria > Actinomycetota > Thermoleophilia > Solirubrobacterales > Solirubrobacteraceae > Palsa-744. The sequence continues at coordinate 6,950 of CAJCIJ010000004.1, read as the reverse complement.
CCGCCTCGCGCAACGCCAACAGCTCCGCATGAGCCGTGGGGTCCTGGCGCACCTCGCGCTCGTTGTGGCCCGCTGCCAGAACCTCGCCGCCGACCACCACCACCGCACCCACGGGCACGTCCTCGTGTTCTAGGGAGTGCTCAGCCTCGCGCAGGGCCAACCGCATGAAGTACTCGTCCAGCGGGAAGTACGTGCTCATCGGGACACCGTCACCGGTTCTTACACTGGGTTGCAGTCGCGTGTGTCGAAGCTAACGTCGCTCGGCCACTGCGCCGACCCCGAAGCTAACGTCGCTCGGCCGTTCCGCCGACATCATCTCATCATCGAATCCCTCGTCAGTGTCGCCGCCCGCCCACATGCGCCGCAAGGCTAACCGAGCGTCTAGCCGCCGCGGCTGGCGCACGGTCTGGCTGCCGCTTGGCGCCGTGGCCTCGTTGGCCGGCGTCGCGCCGGTGGTCGCAGGCGCGGCCGGCTCAGCCCTCGCAGCCCCGGCCGCGGTCGCAGCCGCGGCGCGGACCGCCGCCGACCCGGGCGGCGGCTCATACCTGCCTGGTGTCGTCGTCGTGGGCTTCAAGGGTAACCTCGCGACGACCGGGCGCACGGCCAGCGCGAACGCAGCGAGCGCACTTTCGAGAACCGCCACTTCCCAAGCGACGGGCGCCGCCCAGCCGCCTGCCGGCGAAGGCAGCGCGCCCGTGCGCGTGTTGCACCTGCGGCCCGGCGTCAGCGTGCAGAGCGCCATCGCGCACCTGACCTGTAGCCGTGCGGTCAGCTGGGCCGTGCCTGACTACGTTGCGCACGCCACCAGCATCGGCACAAGCAGCAGTCCGCTCGCGGGGCCGAGGGCCAAGGCCAGCGCCGGAACCGAAGGAGCTGCCACGGCGCCCAGCGAACGGTCTCCTGCGCTTGCTCCCGTGTTCATCCCCGACAACGTCGGCAACGGCAAGAACCCCGGCGAATGGCAGGCGCTCCAGTGGAACTTCGTTGGTCCCAACAGCGTTGAAGCCGAGCAGGCGTGGGGGAATGTCATCGCCGACCACGGCGCCGGCGGTCGCGGCGTGGTTGTCGCAGTACTCGACACTGGCATTGCCTACCGCAACTGGGGCCTCTATCAGCGCTCACCCGGGTTTGACGCCTCGGAGTTCGTACGCGGCTACGACTTCGTGGACCCCGGCTCGCCACCGGTGGACCGCAACGGCCACGGCACTTTCGTCGCCGGCGAGATCGCCGAGGAGACCAACGTGGCCTTCGGGCTCACCGGCTTGGCCTACGGTGCCCGGCTGATGCCCGTGCGGGTACTCGACGGCGCCGGCGAAGGCGATGCGGTGACCATCGCCAAGGGGATTCGCTACGCGGTCCAGCACCACGCCAACATCATCAACCTCAGCCTCGAATTCCCGGCTGCCATCAGCGCCGCCGACGTTCCCGAGCTGATCCAGGCGCTGCGTTACGCCAACGCCCATAACGTCCTCGTGGTCGCTGCCGCCGGCAACGACTCCGACCAGGCCGTGCCGTTCCCTGCACGCGGCGCCGGCGTACTCGCTGTGGGCGCGACGACCGAACACGGCTGTCTGGCCGACTACTCCAACTACGGGCGCCACATCTCGCTGATGGGCCCAGGGGGCGGCCCCGACGCGGATCTGTCCGGCGATCCCAACTGTCACCCGGAAGCCGTCCCCGGCAGGGACGTCTACCAGGTCACCTACGTAAGCAAGGTGCCGGGACGGTTTGGCCTGCCGTCGGGCTACGAAGGCACGTCCATGGCCACACCCGAGGTCGCCGCCACCGCGGCGCTCGTGATCGCATCGGGCGTACTGGGTCCGCACCCCACCCCCAAGGCGCTTGCCGACCGCCTGCTCGCGACCGCACGGCCACTTGGCGGGCCTAGCCAGCGCAACGTTTACGGCGCCGGTCTGGTCGACGCCGCCGCCGCGACTGCTCCCGGCGGACCGGGCGCCGTGGCGACCACCGCGTCCCGGTAGCAGCGCCCCATCACCGGTGCACGCACGCCTGGGGTCCAACGCGAGCGGCGGAATAGCATTGTCCGTGATGACGCGCGTAGCTCCGCTGCTGGTGCTGATGCGCGCGCCCGAGGAGATCGGCGAGGAGCAGCTGGAACAGCTGAGGAAGCTTGCCTGGGGCGATGGCGCAGCCGGGACCGCCTCGATATTGGCGAGAGCGCTCGCCGCGAGCCTGCTGGCAGAGCGCTGGGGCCGACCGCCAGACGCGCTGCGCTTCGTCTGCACGCCGCAGGGCAAGCCGTCGGTCTGCGACGACGCAGGCACGCCGGGGCCGACCTTCAGCCTCTCGCACACCAGCGGTTGGGTTGCCGTGGCTGTCGGCGATGGCGGCAGCGTGGGAGTGGACGTCCAGAGCACCGCCGAGCCGAACCCCTCAGTTGGCCGTCGCGTGTTCGCGGAGTCTGACCGCGACGCCTTGGAGGCGTTGGAGCCGGACGCCGCCCGCGAGGAGTACACGCGCCTGTGGACCGTCGCCGAGGCATGTGCCAAGGCCGACGGCGGCGGACTGCCGATCCTTCTGGCCGGCTTCGATCCAATCGGGCCTTCCGCAAGCGGGACGTGGCGGAGCATGCAGTGGTGGTCGGGCCGTATGTCTGGTGGCCACTGGGCGGTGGCGTATGGGTCAGACGAGCTGGAGCCGGGCTCCAGCCCCACCGTCCGTGAGGTGCCAATGGCCGCGATCCTGGCACCCCAGCCGACGGCCCGAACGGGCTAGCTCACCAGGCCACGTGGACCCAGAGTTGCGTGCCGCGCACCCGGGATTGCGCCCCTTGGAATGCTGCGCAGGATTTTGCAGCGTTGGCGTGGTATCCAGTTACCCTTGAGGAATCGATCCCCCGATCCGATGATGCCTTATGACCGATGACATCCGGCAGCTCATCAAGGAGTTCGGGCGCCTGCCAGTCGACGTGGACACGCTTGCCACCGACGCCGACCTCTACCAGGCCGGCATGAGCTCGCACGCAAGCGTCAACCTGATGCTTGCGATAGAGGATCACTTCGACGTGGAGTTCCCCGATCGCATGCTCACCCGGGGAGTCTTCGAGAGCATCGACGCCATCGCGGCGGCTCTGACCGAGCTGGGCGTCCAGGTCCCCGCATGAGCGTGATGGCCGACGGCGATCGCGCCTTTCTTGACTCCATCATCGAAGTAGCCGACGAGGTCGCCGGCCCCCACGCCGACAGCGTGGACCGCGATGCCCGCTTCCCTGCCGAGGCGCTGGATGCCCTGCGTGCCGAGCGTGCCCTTTCGGCAACCATCCCGGCCGAGCTTGGTGGCGGCGGGATCTCCTTTTCGGCGGTCGCGCGGGGCTGTTTTGAGCTTGGCCGCCGGTGCGGATCCACGGCGATGGTCTTCGCCATGCACCACATTCAGGTCGCAACCATCGCCAGGCACGCCGCGGGCTCGCAGTGGCTCGAAAGCTATCTCGCCTCGGTGGCCGCCGACCAACGCCTGGTCGCATCCGTGACCACCGAGCTTGGAACCGGCGGCGACATGGGCCGCTCGATCGCGGCGCTCCAACCCGGCGAGGACGGGGTGACCGCCTCCTTTGAGAAGCAGGCGCCCGTGATCAGCTACGGCGCTCAGGCCGACGATCTGTTCGTCACGCTGCGACGCAGCCCCGATGCCGAGCAGAACGATCAGGTGATCGCGGTGGCCCAACGCGGCCAGTTCGCGCTCGAGCAGACCGGCACCTGGGATCCCCTCGGGATGCGCGGGACGTGCTCGCCAGGCTTTGTGGTGCGCGCACAGATCGCACCCGAGCAGACCCTTGCGACACCGTTCCCGCAGATCATGGCCGAGTCCATGGTGCCGATCACCCACATCCTCTGGTCACACCTGTGGCTGGGGATCGCCACCGACGCCTTTGACCGTGCGCGGGCCTTTGTGCGAGCCGCAGCCAAGGGCAGCTCAGACGGCGCGCCGCCGCCCGTGGCGATCCGCCTCTCGCACCTTCTCGCCGAGCTCTCGCTGCTGCGCGCCGAGGTCGCCTCGGGGCTGGCCGAATTCGTGGAAGCCTCCGAGGAGCCCAGCCGTGAGCGATTGTTGACCATGACCTCGACACTGCGCTTCAACAACCTCAAGATCGCCGCCTCCGAGCAGGCTCCGCGGGTATGCCAGGGTGCCATGGGGGTGTGCGGGATCATGGGCTTCAAGAACGATTCCCCCTACAGCGTGGGGCGCCATCTGCGCGACACCATGTCCGCAAGCCTGATGATCGCCAACGAGCGAATCCATCAGACCAACGCGAGCCTGCTCCTCATCGCCAAGGACGTCTAATGGCCGGCTTTCGGGCGGCCACACCCGACCAGGCAGCGTTCCTGGCCGAACTGGTTGACGCCGGCAAGCTGATCGCGACAAGGGTGCCCGGGATCTACGGGCGCTCCGGGGCCTTCGAGGACGTGGCCACGGCTGTCGCCGCGCTGGTCACAGCCGCGGCAGCGCCAGAGACTCCCGAGCGGATGGCGTTTCCGCCGGTGCTACCGCGCCACGACCTGGAGTCCGTCGGCTACCTGAAGTCCTTCCCCCACCTGGCCGGCAGCATCTTCGGATTCGACGGCGGCGAGGCCGACGCCGCCGAGCAGTACGAGCGCGCCAGCCGGCACCACCCATGGGACGAGCACCAGGCGATGACCGACCTCGTGCTCACGCCCGCCGCCTGTTACCCCGTCTACCCAGCGATCGCCGCGCGCGGCCCACTGCCCGCAGGGGGCATCACCGTCGATGCCGGAAGCGCCTACGTCTTTCGCCACGAGCCCTCCGGCGACCCCGCGCGAATGCAGATGTTCCACCAGCGCGAGATAGTCCGCATCGGTGAGCCCGAGGTCGTAGCCTCCTGGCGCGATACGTGGCGCGACCGCGCCGTGGAGCTGTTGGGGTCTCTCCAGCTGGCGGTGTCGCTCGATCTCGCAACCGACCCCTTCTTCGGTCGCAGCGGCCGCATGCTCGCCGCCAGCCAGCGCGAGCAGGCGCTGAAGTTCGAGGTTGTTGTTGACATCGCCGGGCCAGAGCCGACCGCGGTGGCCTCCTTCAACTACCACCAGGACCACTTCGCATCGGTTTACGGCATCGAACTGGCCGACGGTAGCGAGGCGCACACGGCCTGCTTGGGTTTCGGGCTTGAGCGGATAACGCTCGCCCTGTTTCGTACCCACGGACTGGACGCTTCGGCGTGGCCCGCGGCAGTGCGGGAGCGCCTGTGGTGAGCACCACCGACGAGCAAGGCCGGTGGGAGGCGCGCCTGCTGGATCTCGATCCCGCCGGCTACCAAGCACACGATCTCCACAGTGCCGACCGCGTGTACCCCGAAGCCAACTGCTACACCGACATTCTCATCGAGCTGTTGCACGCACGCGGCGACGAGCCTGTAGCCGCCATGGGGTGCGCCGTGGCCGTCGACTTCGAGGGTGACCAGTGGACCTTCCTGAAGCCGCCGGCCGACGAGCTGGAGCTGCTGTTCGGCGTCGACATCCATGAGATGCAGCCCTACCGGCCCCTGCCCGAGCAGATCGCCGAGCAGATCTCCCACGGGCGCACAGTGATTGTGGAGCTTGACTCGTGGTACCTGCCCGACACCGCTGCCACCAGCTACCGCTCCGAACACGTCAAAAGCTCGGTCGTGGCCGAGGCGATCGACAGGGCCGGCGAGCGGTTTCGTTACTTTCACGCCACAGGGCTGTACGAGCTTGGCGGCGAGGACTACCGTGGAGCCTTCCGGCTCTCCGACGGTTTCTCCGCCGATGTCCTGCCGCCGTACACCGAGCTGGTGCGCTTCGACGCTGGGCCGCGGCTGGGGGGCGCACAGCTCCGCGACGCCGCGGCACGACTGCTGCGCGGCCATCTGCAGCGGCGCCCGCAGTCAAACCCGTTTGCGCGCTTTGGAGCGCAGCTGGAACTGGACCTCCCCCGCCTGCTTGCCGGCGACAGCGCCGACTACCACGCCTACGCGTTTGCCACCGTGCGCATGGCCGGCTCGGCCTTTGAGATCGCCGCCTCGCACGTCGACTGGCTACTGGGCCAGCGCGGCGCCGAGGTCACACAGGCGTTCACACAGATCGTGCAGGGGTGCAAGGCGCTCTCGTTCCGCCTTGCGCGCCAACGCCCGTTTGACCCGAGCGAGACCGTTGCTGGCTTGGCAGCGCTATGGGATGAGGCCATGAACGGCCTCGACGAGGCCAGTGTCTGACGCGCAGATTCCCCCACCGTCGCGGGCGCACCCGCGCATCAGTGGCGATGAGGTGATCGGCCTGACCGGCGGCTGGCAGGCCGTGGGTACCCGGCCGGACGCCTGCGCCGGCCCCGCCCAGCTCGACGGCCTGGCCGGATGGCGGAGCGCCGCGGTTCCCGGCACCGCGGCCGGCATCTCCCTCGCTGCCACGACAGGGGACATCGGCGAGGGCTCCGATGTCGAGGCCGGCGACCTCGACGCGCAGGACTGGTGGTTTCGCACGCGCTTCGACGCCCCTGCGGTGGTGCATGACGACGAGGTGGAGCTGTGCTTGGACGGACTGGCCACCATCTGCGAGGTCTACCTCAACGGCGAGCACGTGCTCACCAGCGACTCCATGTTCGTCAGCCACCGCGTCGCCGTGGGCGAGCGGCTACGCGACAGCAATGAGCTGGTGCTGTGCTGCCGGGCTCTGGCGCCGCTGTTGGCGCAGCAACGCCGCCCGCGGGCACGGTGGCGCACGCGGCTGGTCACCGACGGCACGCTGCGCTTCTTTCGCACCATGCTGTTGGGCCGTATGCCCGGGTCCGCGCCCGGGCCGCCGGCGGTGGGCCCGTGGCGGCCTGTGTACCTGCACTGCCGGCGTGCATTCGCTGTCGACGAGCTCTCGGTGCGCACCAGGGTGCAGGGCGAGGCGGGTTTCGTTGCAGTTGCCGGACGCCTACGCAGCCTGGGCCCCCCGCTGCCGCACGCAATCGAG
>CAJCIJ010000003.1 GCA_903970315.1 Actinomycetota bacterium | reverse complement strand
CGATCGCACCCGCGTCGCCGACTGGGCTGCACGCGTGCTCTCCGGACAACGGGGCGGACGTTTGTGAGAGTCCTGGTCACCGGGGCCAGCGGCATGTACGGGGGCGCCGTGGCCCGGTCGCTGGTGGCACGTGGAGACCAGGTGCGCGCCTTTCAGCGGCGCCCCGCCGGTCTGGAGGGCGTCGAGGAAGTGCTCGGGAGCGTGACCGACGCTGACGCCGTGCGCGCTGCCGCCGAGGGTGCAGAGGCGGTCATCCACATGGCCGCCAAGGTCACCGTCAGCGGCGCCTGGAGCGCCTTTGCGGAGGTCAACATCAAGGGTGTGCAAAACGTCCTGGCCGCCGTGCAGGCGGCGGGCGTGCCAAGGCTCGTGCACGTCTCCTCGCCATCGGTCGCCCACCACGGCGATTCGCTGGTGGGCGCCGGTGCAGGGCCCGCGGATCCCGACCGCGCACGCGGTCACTACTCGCGCTCCAAGGCCACCGGCGAGCTGATGGCGCTGGCCGCCGACGGGCCCGATCTTGCCGTGGTTGTGCTGCGCCCGCACCTCATGTGGGGGCCCGGCGACACGCAGCTGATCGGGCGCATCGTCCAGCGCGCAAAGGAAGGCCGCCTGGCGATCGTGGGACCCGGCACGGCGCTGATCGACACCACCTACGTGGACAACGCCGTCGACGCCACCGTCGCTGCGCTGGACCGCTGTGAGCTTGCCCACGGCGAGGCGCTGGTGATCTCAAACGGCCAGCCGCGACCCGTGGCCGAGCTTTTTGAACAGGCTTGCCTGGCAGCAGGCGTGCCGCCCGCCCGCATGCACGTGCCCTTCCGGTTGGCGTGGGGGGGCGGGGCCGTCGTCGAGGCCGCCTGGTCTGCGCTCAAACGCGACGGCGACCCCCCAATCACGCGGTTTTTGGCCGAGCAGCTGGCCACGGCGCACTGGTTTGACCAGCGTCGCACGCGCGAGCTGCTGGCGTGGGAGCCGAGCGTGGGTCTGGAGGAGGGCTTCGACCGTCTTGCGCAGTGGTACGCCGACGGTGGCGACGGGCATCGCAAGGCGCCCGACGGTGCGCCGGCGGGCGATCCTGTCGCTGCCGGCTGACGCGCTGCCGGACCCGCAGTCGCCGCGGGCTAACGCGCCGTCGGGACGCCCATCACCTGGGCGCGTTTGACCTGGTCTTTCAGGAGCGTGTCGGCGGCGGCCGCCATGCGGTCGGCCATGCGCAGCTTGAACATGGCCAGCAGCGCCTCCGACGCCAGGGTCCTGAGGACGCGCATCGCGTCGATCGTCTCCTGCCAGAGCTCCTCGGGCTGGCCGGAGTCTGCGAATGGCTTCCACAGCTGATCGACGTACAGGTTCACGAACCGGCGCGCGATCGCATCGCAGTCCCTGTTGAGCTGCTCGGCCAGCTCCGCCACGGCGTCGGGCGCCATGCCCAGGGAGATGGCCTCGTCGAAGGCCCGACCCAGGGCCGGGCTCAGCCGCTGGAAGCGGTCCTCTCCCAGGGGCACGAGCAGGTTGAGGTTGCGCAGGACCTCCACCATCTCCGGCGCCAGGCCCTGGATGCGCTCGGCCAATTCCGCGGCCGTGATCACGTCGGGGACCTCGCTGTCGGATGCCGCGAGCATCGCGTCACGCAGGCCGAAAAGGCGACCAAAGGAGCCCGAGGAGGCTTCCAGCAGCCGCTGGATTGCGGCCAAGTTGAACCCGTCGGCCTGCAGGTCGCGGATCAGTTCCAGGCGGGCCACGTGGCCGGGGCCGTAGTAGCCGATCCGCTTGCGCACGGTCGGCGCAGGCAGCAGGCCACGCGTGTGGTGGTTGCGGATGTTGCGCACGGACATCCCCGTCGCCGCGGCAAGCTGTTCGATTGTGAGGTCCGCCTTGGTGCCCGAGCCGCCGGAGGCGCCCGCACTCCCTGGCTCAGGAGGATGAGCCACCAACCCAGCGTACCAGCGTCAACTGACAACGATCGGGGTGACAGTTGACATGTTCCCCCGTATGGGGGTACCATGCGAGAGTAACTGCTTTCTAGGTACCCTCGATTGGAGTCATCATGGTCAGGGAGGACGCGACGGTCAACGAAGGGCACAGCAATCCCCCGGTGGGAGGGAGCTGAAATGCAGAACCGCAATGGCCTGCATACCGTCCTCTGCGATCCGGCCCCAAACGGCTTTCCGGCACCGCACCGATCACGCGTGGCGGGGATCGGCCGCCAGCTGCCACCGACGCGGGTGTCGACAGCGGAGCTGATGGAATCGACGCGTCGCGGGCGCAAGATCGACCTCCAGCGCTACACGGGTATCAAGGAGCGCAGGACACTCAACGGTGACGGCAACTCGCACTCGCTGGCCACCGCGGCTGCACTTGACGGCTTGGCCAACGCCGAAGTCCTGGCGACCGAGCTCGACGCGGTGATCGGCTGCGGCATCACCAGAACGCGCGGCAACGAAACCAAGCTCTGGGGCCTGGAGCCGCCGCTGGCCAAGATCGTCGCCGAGGAGATCGGAGCGACGTCGGCGATTGCGTTTGACGTCGGCAACGCCTGCGCAGGCATGCTCACGGGCGCATTCATCATCAACAACTGGATTCGCGCGGGCATCATCCGCCGCGGCATGGTGGTCAGCGGTGAGAACATCACGCCGATCGCGCGCAATGCGGCGCTGCACGTGCGCAACCTGCTCAGTCGCGAGGTCGCCTCGCTTACGGTCGGCGACGCCGGCGCGGCGATCATTCTGGAACGGACCGAGGAGGACGTCCACGATGTCTTCTGCGGGTTCGCCACCGCCGCCAAGCACAGCCGCCTGTGCATGGCTCACGTCGATCACAACGATCCGGGACCGCGGATGTTCACGCGGCCCGTAGCGCTGCACAACGCGGCGATGAAGAACATGCCTGTCGTCTACAAGGACATGCTGGAGAGCCTGGGACTGCCGCTGGAACAGATCCACCACGTGATCCCGCACCAGACGTCGCGCTCGGCGATCAAGACGGGCATCAGGAAGATCACCGAGTACCTGGGGCAGTCGCTTCACAGCCATGCCCTGATGACCGTCGATCGCTACGGCAACACCGCCTCC
>CAJCIJ010000002.1 GCA_903970315.1 Actinomycetota bacterium | reverse complement strand
GCTCGACCAGCCCCATGCGCTCGATGTAGCGCAGCATCCTCGCCGACCAGCCCGTGGTGCGCGCAGCCTCGTTGATTGTCAGCGCATCCTGAGAAGAACCCTGCATCGCGGTCTACCTTACCACGGTCGTGTCAAGGTTCGCGCAGGCTTGCGCGGGCCAAAAGGCGGCCGCTACTGCTTGGCCAGCTCTGCCTTCAGGCGCTCGATGACGGCCACCGGGCCGGGATCGACTCCGCGCAGCACCGCCAGGTAAAGCGAGACCAGGTCGCCGAGCAGCACCAGCGAGATGACCCGCTCCATGCCCGTCTCGCCGCGGGTCTGCAAATGGAAGTTCGCAACGGCGTTGGGCGCGATCAGCTCGGCGGTCAGGTTGAGGCGCTGCTTGATCCGCGGGTGAGCGTCGGAGTCATCGAGAAACACCGCCGAGAAGCGCCCCAGATCGGGCGCGCCTTCCCAACCCACGATCTCGTTGTGATCGAGCTCGGGCAGTTCGGCGAAGAAGCACGGCTGCTTTGCGTTCTCGTTGATCTGGGTCTTCCAGCGGTAGGCGATGGGCGCGGTCAGGCCGGCGCCGGCCACGACGGGCACCGAACCGTGCAGGGCCGCAGCGATCTCCTTGGCCAGCGAGTCCGGCGCGGCGTCAGGGCCCCACTCCTCCACCAGCTGCTCGGTGTGAGATGCGGCGACGTCGATCTCGGTGCTCATTCCAGGACCCACGCCACAGCTTGCCGCGACCTCGAGGGCCGAGACGATCATGTAGGCCACCGCGGCACGCGGCTGCAGCCCTGAGGGCAGCGGAATCAGCGGCACCCCGTCCTCGCGCGCCATCTCGGCGAGCGCGCCGCCGGACGTGGCGACCACTCGCTGGGCGCCCAGCAGGCCGGCCGATTCGTAACAGGCCAGGGTCTCCTCGGTGTTGCCGGAGTACGACGAGCACAGGACGGTGGTCTCGGGCGTGGTCCACGACGGCAGCCCGTAGACGCGCGTTACGAACATCGGACGCGAAGCCTGGTCGGCCAGGGCGGCGCGTGCCAGGGCGCCGCCGATCCCGGAGCCGCCCATACCCGCGATCACCATGCCGTCGGATGTGTCGCGCTCGGGCAGCGACGCCGACTCCACGCGCCACAGCGCATCGCGCAGGTGGTCGGGCAGCGCCAGGATGTCGTCCTGGAGTCCGGAGGGATCGACCCGTCCGATGTCCTCACGCGAGAGCGTGCCCTGTAGGCCCGAGCTGGCTGTGGTGGCGCCGTCAGTCATTTCGATGTCCCCGGCGTGCGGGGATGCCAATCATATGGACTCAGAAGCGCAGCGCGCCGTCGCCGAGTGCGACGCCGGGAAAAAGGCGCGCGCCGTTGGCGATGACATTATCGGCCCCAACGGTCACACCCTCGCCCAGGACCGCCCCGCTTGAGATGCGCGTGCCCGCGCCGATCCGGCAGCCGGCGGCGACGATGCAGTTGGAGAGACGACAGTTCTCGCCGATCTCCGAGCCGTTGAGGATCACGGAGCGCTCGACCACGCTGCCGGCGCCCACTGTGACGTCCTGGCCCAGGAACACCAGCGAGCCGACGTGGGCGTCCACGGCAACCTGCACGCCGCGTTCAATCACAGCCGGGGGTATGGCGCGTCCGTAGATGATGGCCTCATCGGACACTGCCAGGTAGCCGCTGCCCAGCCGCTCGGCGACCGCGGTGCGGACATTTCCCTCGATGATGTCGAAGGTGCCCTGCAGGTAGCGCTCGGGGGTGCCAATGTCCAGCCAGTAGGCGTCGGCGCGGAAGCCGTAGAGCCCATCGCCCACCAGCAGCGGCCAGACTTCGCGCTCGATGGACACGGTCCGTTCGGCGGGGACGAGGTCGAGGATCTCGCGCTCGAGCACGTATGCGCCGGCGCTGATGAAGCTTGCGTCGGCGCCGTCGCCGCCGGGCCTTTCAGCGATCGAGTCAGAGCTGGGCTTCTCGACGAACTCGCGCACCCTGGCGCTGTCGTCCAGGCGCACCAGCCCGTAGTTGGTGGGGTCTGGCACGGCCACGAGTCCCAGCGTGGCCCGCGCCTGGGTGCGCTCGTGCTGTGCGATCTGGGCGGTCAGGTCGATGTCGGTGAGCACGTCGCCGTTGAGCATCAGAAAGCGCTCGTCGAGCATCTGCTCGGCGAACTTCAGCGCGCCCGCGGTCCCAAGCGGCTCGGGCTCCTCGACGAAGCGCAGGCGCATCCCGAAGGCCGACCCGTCGCCGAGCACGTTGCGAACGCCGCTGGCCAGAAAGCCGCAGGACATGATCACGTCGTCGATCCCGTGGCGGCCCAGCCATTCCAGCATGTAGGAGATCAGTGGCCTGTCCACGAGCGGCACGACGGGTTTGGGCACGGTGGACGTCAGCGGTCGCAGTCGAGTGCCCTCGCCGCCGGCCAGGATGAGCGCCTGCATCGTTAGGACCCCGCTCCCACGGATGCGGCTGCAACCGAGCCTTCAGTGGCAGACCCAGAGGTGGCCGACCCGTCATGGCCGCGCCCGCCGGCGCCGGATTCCTGCGCCGCTGGCTGCTCTGGCCCGCTGTGACCGATTCCCTCATACCGCAGACCGGCCGCCGCCACGGCCTCGGCGTCCAGCGCGTTGCGGCCGTCAACGACAAGGTTGCCGTTCATGGCACGGGCGACCGCACTCCAGTCAAGTGCAACAAACTCCGGCCACTCGGTGACCAGCACGGTGGCATCTGCCCCCTCCACGGCCTCCATCGCCGAATCAGCATAGTCGAGCCCGGGCATCAGCTCACGCGCGCCGGCCGCGGCAACTGGGTCGACAGCGCGCACATGCACGCCCTCGGCCTGCAAGCG
>CAJCIJ010000001.1 GCA_903970315.1 Actinomycetota bacterium | reverse complement strand
CGCCGCCTACGAGGACCTGTGGCTCTGTCACCGCCTCTTTGGCCTGGAGCTGCTGCGGCCCGACCTGGCGGCGCTCTACGACGCGTTTGAGACCCCTCGCCCGGCCCGCCAGGATGCCGGTGCGGGTCTGCTTGATACGGCAGGAGCCTACGCCTACCTCGCCGCCGTGCATGCGCGCTCCTGTCAGGCGGTCGCGGCAGGCGACATCGCCGACGACACGATCTTTGAGCTGGTGGTGCGCCACGAGCTGCAGCACACCGAGACGATGCGCCAGGCCATGAACCTGGCGGGTCTGCTTCCCGCCGGGGAGCCGCCGACGCTGACCGTGGGAAACCTAAAGGAGCACGTCGGGGGTTCTTCGCAAACCGATGGCAGCGCGCGCGCGCGTGCGCGCGTACGTGCGCGCGCGCGCTGCCACGCAGATTCAGACACACCACAACACGCACCCCAGGCCACTCCACAAGACCCAGAGCAACCCTGGGTCACGATCCCAGCGGGCCCGTTCGTGATGGGCGCGGACCCGCAGGGGTTCGCCTACGACAACGAGCGGCCGCACCACCGGGTGGACCTCCCGGCCTACCAGATCGCGGACCAGCCACTGACCAACGGTGCCTGGTCTGAGTTCTGCGCCAGCGGCGGCTACGAGGATCGCCAGTGGTGGACTGAGCAGGGCTGGGCCTGGCTGCATGCAGGGGCCGCGGGCGAGCGCCACGACAGACCCCAGACAGACAGGAGCGACCCCGACGGATGCCTGGTGCACATCACGTTCTTTGAGGCCCAGGCTCTGGCCAAGGCCAACGGGGGGCGGCTGCCGTCGGAGGCGGAGTGGGAGAAGGCGGCACGCGCGGGCGCGCTGCGCGGCGTAGGGCTCGTTTGGGAGTGGACGGACACTGTCTTTGGCGGCTACGAGGGGTTTGACGCCCACCCCTACCGGGAGTACTCCGAAGTGTTCTTTGACCGCGATTACCAGGTACTGCGCGGCTGGTCCTGGGCCACACACGAGCGCGTGGCGAGCGTGACGTTCCGCAACTGGGACCTGCCCGAGCGCCGCCAGATCTTTGCGGGCGTGAGAGTGGCGAGGGACTGCTGATGGACAGCACGGCAAGCCCGGACGCACCGATCCGCATCGAATCGTTCCTGGGCGAGGGCAAGGGGCGCTCGCTGGCCGAAGACGTCCGCGAGGGCCTGACGCGCTCGTTTAAGGAGCTGCCGCCCAAGCACTTCTACGACACCCGCGGGGCGGAGCTGTTTGAGCGGATATGCGAGCTGCCGGAGTACTACCCGACACGCGCCGAGCGCGCGATCCTGGACGAGTTCGCAGGTGAGCTGGTGGCGATCACGGGCGCCGAGGAGGTGGTCGAGCTGGGCGCTGGGGCAGCCACCAAGACGCGTGTGCTGCTGGATGCCCTGCACGCCACTGGGGTGCCGGCCCGCTACGTCCCAATGGACGTGACCGAGAGCATGGTCCGCGAGCTGGCGACAGAGTTGACGGAGACCTACCCGGGCATGCAGGTGCACGGAGTGATTGGCGACTTCGAGCGCCACCTGGAGTACCTGCCGCCTTCGGAGGGCAAGCGCCTGGTCGTCTTTTTGGGTGGCACGATTGGCAACTTCGCCCCGGCGCCGCGCCGGGAGTTCCTGGGCAAGATTGCGGGCCTGCTGCAGTCCGGCGACCATCTGCTGATGGGCGTGGACCTGGTCAAGGACCCCGAGGTGCTGCGCGCGGCCTACGACGACGCCCAGGGGGTGACGGCGGAATTCAACCGCAACCTGCTGCACGTCCTAAACCGCGAGCTGGACGCTGACTTCGACCCGTCGGACTTCGACCACGTGGCGGTGTTTGACGCCGAGCAGGAGTGGATCGAGATGCGCTTGCGCTCGCGTCGCGCGCACACGGTCACCGTTGGGGCGCTGGGGATGGGCGTGCACTTCGGTGCGGGCGAGGAGATGCGCACGGAGATCAGCGCCAAGTTCACGCAGGCGCGCGTGACAGCGGACCTGGCGGCCAGCGGCCTTGACCTGGTGCGCTGGCTGACTGACCCCGAGGATCGCTTCGCCCTGACACTCTCGCGCCGCAGCGACGCCTGAGGTCAGTTCAGCCGTTCGACGAGCATGGCCATGCCCATGCCGCCGGCGACGCACATGGACTCGATGCCGTAGGTGCCGTCGAGCGTCTGCAGGTCGTTGATGAGCGTGGTCATGATGCGCGCGCCGGTCATCCCGAAGGGGTGGCCGAGGGCGATCCCGCCGCCGAAGGGGTTGAGCTTGTCCTCGGGGATGCCCAGATCCTCCATGCACGGCAGGACCTGAGCGGCAAAAGCCTCGTTGATCTCGACGACGTCGATGTCGTCGATGCTCATGGAGGTCTGCTCCAGCAGCTTCTGGATGGCGGGAATGGGGCCCAGGCCCATGATCTCGGGCCGGATGGCGGCCACGGTGGAGGCGAGGATCTTGACCTTGGGCTTCAGGCCCAGCTCGGCGGCGCGCTCGTCGGACATGATCAGCAGGGCGGCGGCGCCGTCGTTGAGCGGGCATGAGTTGCCGGCGGTGACGGTGCCGTCCTCGCGGAAGGCAGGCCGCAGGGCGGACAGCTTCTCAAGCGTGGTGTCGGGGCGCGGCCCGTCGTCCTTGGTGACGGTGGTGGCCTCGAGGTGGACCTCGTTGCCCTCCTTGTCGGTCTCGGTGTGCGCGGGCACCTCCACAGGGATGATCTCGGCATCGAAGTGACCGGACTGCTGCGCTGCGACGGCGCGCATCTGGGAGGTCAGTGCCCACTCGTCCTGGGCCTGGCGGCTGACCTTGCAGCGGTCGGCGACGTTCTCGGCGGTGAGTCCCATGGGGATGTAGACGTTGTACATCGACCCCTCGGACCCGTCGATGGCGTGGTTGAACTCAAAGGGCGCGCCCCCGGTGGCCCTTGAGGTGGCCTCGACGCCGGCGGCGATGTACGTGTCGCCCTCGCCGGCCTTGATGGCGTGAAAGGCCATGCGGGCGGTCTGAAGCGAGGAGGCACAGAAGCGGTTGACGGTGGTGCCGGGCACGTGGTGGTCGATGCCGGCGATGAGCGTGGCGTTGCGACCGACGTTGTAGCCCTGCTCGCCCTCGGGAAAGCCGCAACCCATCATCACGTCGACGATCGAGCTTGGCTCGACCTGCGGGTTGCGCTCGATCAGGGCCTTCAGTGGGATGGCGCCCAGATCATCGGCCCGCACAGAGCGCAGCGACCCCTTCACGGCCCGCCCAATGGGCGTGCGTACGGCATCCACGATCACGGCGTCAGGCATTGTCGGTCTTCTCCTTGGTCTGAGACGGGGGTCTTGGGGCCTTGCCGGTGGTCTGAGACTGGGCTCTTGGAGCGTTGCCGGCTGGCGCGGGAATCCTAGCGGGCCTAGAGATCCAGCCGCGAGACGCCGAGCTCGTCAAAGCCGACGTGATGGGCCAGCTCGTGGCGCACGGTACGCGTGACCTGGTCGCGCAGCAGCTCGCCGTCGTGGCCGAAGTCGCGCCGCAGGGTGTCGCGGAAGATGATGATGCGGTCGTGGGTTGTGCCGCGGCCGGAAGAGCCTTCATAGAGGCCGTAGGCGCCGCGCTTTCGCCCCTGGTCGGAGACGACGACGGCGACGTGCCCGAGCGTGTTGCGCAGCAGGTCGGGCAGATCGTCGAGAGCCTCGCGCACGAGCTCCTCGAAACCGTCGTCGCTGAGCGGATCGGGCTCCAGGAACTCGTTTTCGTCGGGATCCCAGGACAGGCCGTCGCGGGCGAGGCGCTCGGAGCGCACAACGACCTGCTCAAATTCGGCCTCGGATTCGGGGTTACGCCACCCGGCCAGGCGTACTGCCACGAGAGCGGCGACGCCGGTGAGAGCCATTACTCCCAGCAGACCGATCGCCAGCTCCTCGATGTCGCGGATGGGAGGGTTGGTCGAGAAGCCCTCGCCGATGACCAGGACGACGAGGCCCAGCGACAGCGACACGGCAGCCGCCACGGAAGCCCTCCGCATGCGCCGGCCGGGTTCCATCAGCGCAGGGCGCGAGCGATCACGAGCCGCTGGATCTCGTTTGTGCCCTCGTAGATCTGGGTGATCTTGGCGTCTCGCATCATGCGCTCGACTGGGTACTCCTTGACATAACCGTAGCCGCCCAGAACCTGAATGGCCTCGACTGTGACGGCCATGGCGTTATCGGAGCAGAACACCTTGGCCATGGATGCATAGGTGCCGGCACGGGGGTCGCGGCGGTCGGTGAGAGCGCACGCCTTGTAGAGCAGCTCGCGCGCGGCGGCTGTGCGGGTGTGCATGTCGGCGAGCTTGAACTGGATGGCCTGGAACTCGTTGATGGCCTTTCCGAACTGGCGGCGCTCGCGCGCATAGGCGACGGCGTAGTCGGTGGCCCCCTGGGCGATCCCGACGGCCTGGGCGGCGGCGCCCAGGCGCGTGCGCTCCAGCGTCCCGAGCGCCACGGACAGCCCCTTGCCGACCTCGCCGATGACGTTGGCGGAGGGCACGCGGACATCGTCAAAGATGGGCTGACCGGTTGGCGATCCGCGGATACCGAGCTTGTGCTCGAGCTTGCCGACGCTGAAGCCGGGCCGGTCGGCCTCGACGACGAAGGCGGTGATCCGCCGGTTGTCGGGGTCGGTGACGGCGAAGACGACGTAGAAGTCGGCGACGCCGAGGTTGGTGATCCAGTTCTTTGTGCCGTTGATGACCCATTCGTCGCCGTCGGCAACGGCGCGGGTGCGCATGGAGGCGGGATCGGACCCGGCCTCGGGCTCAGAGAGAGCGAAGGCGGGTGACCACTCGCCGGTTGCACAGCGCGGCAGGAAGCGCTCCTTGAGCTCGTCGGAGCCAAACAGGGCGATGGGCAGGGTGCCCAGATCCTGGACCATGAGGATGAGCGCGCATGCGGCATCGACCTTGGCGATCTCCTCGACGGCCATGTTGAGCATGAGCGTGCCGGTGCCGGTGCCGCCGTACTGCTCGGCGAAGGGCAGGCCGAGGATGTCGTGCTCGGAAAGCTCCTTGCGGATGTCCCAGGGGTATTCAGCTGTCTCGTCGATGGCCGACGAGCGAGGCGCGATCTTCTCGCGTGCGATCTGGCCGACGGTGGCGCAGAAGTCCAGGTGCTCCTGGGGCACGTCGTAGAGGTCGATGAAGGTCTCCTGCACGGTCCGTTGATCGTAGTGGGCCGCGGGCGAAAGCGCGGGACCAGTTTGGTGGCGCTTGGGGCCGATTGGCGGCGCGCGGGGTGCCGGGCGGGGAGGCCACGGGCGCGCCACCGCAAAGGGGGTCGCCGGTAGGCTCAAGGCGTGAGCGCTGACGAGTCCAAGGCAGACATCGAGATCACGCCCGAGCGCCTTGTGAGCTGGCTGGCCGAGGGGCCCGAGGTGCAGGTGATTGACGTGCGCGAGGACCACGAGCGCCAGGCGGGCCACATTGCGGGGACGCGGCACATCCCGCTGGTCGAGCTCTCCGATCAGGCGTCATCGATCGACCAGGGGCGCCCAGTGGTCTTCTACTGCCGCGTGGGGGGACGCTCGCAAATGGCCGCCCAGGCGTTCCGGGCGTCGGCCTATGAGGCGTACACGATGAGCGGCGGGATGGTGCGCTGGGTCGATGAAGGCCGTCCGATCGAGCCGGAGGACGGCCATGTGGCCGACCACTAGTCGCGACCCTGGGCCTGGCCGCGAGCGCGGACCTGGCGGCGCCCGGATGGCAATCCTGGCCTGCGTGGCGGCGCTGCTTGGGACAGCGGCGCTGCCGGCGGCCGCGAGCGCCGATGGTGGGGGCACCATCGAAGGCACTGTCACCAGCCAGCTCGGCGGCACGCCGCTCGACGGCGCCGAAGTCTGCTTGGAGGCCAGCCCTGAGGAAAGCACGATCGAATGCAGCAAGACGAATGCAGCCGGTGAATATGCGTTCGCCGATGTGATCCCGGGCGAATACCTGGTGGCCTTCACTGGCCGGATATGCACGGGCGTCAACGAATGCAGCAAGCCGTACATTGCCCAGTACTACCAGGACGCCGCGACCGCGGCCGCGGCGACGATCATCACCGTGCCGGCGCCGGCGACGGGCAGCGTGAGCATCGCCAGCGCGCAGTTGCAGCCGGGCGGAAAGGTCACCGGCAAAGTCCGCGCAAAGAACGGCACCGAACTGGAAGGCGCGGAAGTCTGTGCAGAAGTCGAAACGACCGAAGTTGTTGGTGGTTGGACCTTCGCGGGATGCACGCACTCCGGCGCACACGGCGACTACACGCTCGAAGGGCTCCCCAGCGGCAAGTACCGCATCGAATTCTCCGGAGAAGTGTGTACGCACGGCTGCCACCAGGAATACGCCCAACAGTGGTGGGAACACACGCCAGTCCTGATCGACGCCACGCCGGTCGAAGTCACGGCACCGGCGACGACGGCGGGCATTGACGCCGAATTGGAATCAAGTGGCGAGATCACAGGCAAGGTGACAACCGGCGCCGACACGCCCGTCGTGGACACCACCGCTTGCGCACACCCGGTGGACGGCACGCATTCAGGAGCGTGCGCCACCACGAACACAAACGGCGAATACACGATCGCGGGCCTGGCAACGGGCTCCTACAAGGTCGAATTCAACGGCACCACCTGTCAAGAAGGGGGGTGCGACAAGTACCTCGTCCAGTACTACCACGACAAGGCCACCGAAGGCGAAGCGGAAACCGTCGAAGTGACCGCACCGCACGCCACACCCAACATCGACGCGGTTCTGATCGAAGCCCGCAAGATCACCGGGTATGTGTATGCCGGAGACGGCCTAGGGATCGAAGACACGCGGGTCTGCGCGCAACGCCAGGCAGAAGGCACAGAACTGACCGAAGAGAATGAATACTGCGCATACACCTCGACAGGTGGCGAATACGCGATCGAAGGACTGCCTGTGGGCGAGTACTTGGTGACGTTCCTCGGCGAAGCCTGCCCCGGCCAGACGTGCCACCCCGAATACGCGCCACAGTTCTTCGAAGGCGCCACCAACCGAGGTGAAGCCGCGGAGGTAGAACTGACCGAGGCGACCGAAAGGGGCGGAGTGGACGCCCACCTGCTCGCCGGCGGCAGCATCTCGGGCACAGTCACAACGGACTGGTTGGCCCCGGAGCCGATCGAAGACGCGCAGGTGTGCGCCTACAAAACGCCCTCCAGCGGTATCGGGGACCAGTGCGGCTACGCCAACACGGCAGGCGAATACACGATCGCGGGCCTGCAGAGCGGCGATTACCACGTCGAATTCTCCGGCAACGTATGCCCGTCGGTCGGGCCGTGCCACTTCGGCGTCTACGTCACGCAGTTCTACAACGGCGAAGGGGAAGGCTCAGACGAGGAACATGCGGCAGGTGTGTCGGTGTCCACGGGTCAGACCACGCACGGAATCGATGGCGAGCTGGCGGAACCCGCACCAACGCTGCCGGCCAACAAGGCCGCGCCGACATTGACGGGCGCGGGCGCCGTGGGCGCCAACCTGCACTGCTCGCAGGGTGAATGGTCAAACAACCCGACCAAGCTCAAATACGCCTGGCTGCGCAACGGCACCGTGATTGCCGGCGCCACCCTGTCGGTGTACACGGTGCAGAGCGCCGATCAGGGCGACGCGATTGCGTGCGAGGTCACGGTGAGCAACGGCGCAGGGAGCACCGCCGCCACAAGCAACGCAATCGCGATACCGGCGGCAGTCGTGACGAAAACGACGACGGGCACGGTCGCAGGCATCGCGGTCGTCACCGGCCCAGCTACCGTCAAGCACGGTCGGGCAACGGTCAAACTGCGGTGCACGGGCTCTGGCCCATGCAAGGGCACGGTCGAGCTTCAGGCCACAACCACCACGGCCAAGACCTCAACGAGTCATCGCAAGAGAACCGCCAAAGTGGTGATCGCAAAGGCGAGCTTCGCGATCGCCGCGGGCGCCTCTCAGACCGTGTCGCTGACGCTCACGAGCGCCGGCGACAAGCTACTCGCAAAGGCTTCCAAGAAGGGGCTGAAGGTGAGCGTTTCAGGCAGCGGCGTGAAGGCCGGCTCGCTGGTAC